>JAQVER010000030.1 GCA_028697885.1 Desulfocapsaceae bacterium | reverse complement strand
CCACGAAGAGATTGAGGCCTTCAAGGATGGGTATCAGGCCAAGGTGGGGGAGAGGGGCTGCTCCTCTCCGGCGGCCAGCGCCAGCGGATCGCCCTGGCCCGGGCCCTGCTGCTGGACCGTCCCATCGTCATCATCGACGACGGACTCTCCGCCGTCGATACCGACACTGAGCATCATATTATCGAGAATTTTGGCAGTTGGCTGCCGGGCCGGATCTGTATCATGGTCTCGCACCGGGTTGCCCCGCTGCTTGCGGCCGACCGGATCATCGTCATGGAGGAGGGGAGCATCGCTGCCCAGGGCACCCACCAGCAACTGCTGGAAAGCAGCCCCTTCTACCGCACCATTTATCAGCACCAAACCACGGCCGGGGAGGCGGCAGCCTGATGGATCACGGTTTTGGTTATTTCGAGGAAGATCGGCTCAAGAAGGCCAGCGACCTCCGTCTCTGGCAACGGATCGCCCGCTATGTCCTGCCGTACTGGAAATCGGTCTCTCTGGCGATTGTCCTGTCGCTGGCCATCACCGGCTGCAGCCTGGCCCTGCCTTACCTGATGCGGCTGGCGGTGGACGGTTTCATCACCAACCTGAAACCGGATCTGGGGGAGAGGCTGAGCGGGGTGGCCGGACTGGCCGGCTCCTTTCTCCTGCTCATGGTGGCCGGCTTTGTTGCCAACTTTCTGCAGGTGGTGGTGCTGGAGTGGGCCGGACAGCGGATCATGCACGCCCTGCGCCAGGATCTTTTCCGGCACCTGATCGGGCTTGCCAACCCCTTCTTTAACCGCAACCCGGTGGGAAAGCTGGTTACCCGGCTGACCAACGATATCCAGAACATGTACGAGATGTTCACCTCGGTCATCGTCTCCCTGTTCAACGACATGGCGCGGCTGGTGGGGATCCTGGTCATCCTGCTGCTGATGAACTGGCGGCTGGCCCTGATGATGCTGGTGCTGGTGCCCTTGATCCTCTTTAACACCGTCCTCTTCAGCCGGTTGGCCCGTCTGGCCTTCCGCGATATCCGCACCCAGCTGGCCCGGCTCAACTCGTTTCTGCAGGAGGCGATCGGCGGCATCAGCATCATCCAGCTCTTCTCCAGGGAAGAGTATACCCGCGCCCGGTTTGAGGATCTGAACGAGGCCTATATGCAACGGAGCCTCTATCAGATCAAGATCTTCGGCATCTTCATGCCGCTGCTCGAGGTCTTGAGCTCTCTGGCGGTGGCGCTGATCATCTGGTACGGCGGCGGCCAGATCATCCGCAATCAGATGACCATCGGCATGCTGGTCGCCTTTCTCGCCTATATGCGCTTATTTTTTCAGCCCTTGCGTGAACTTTCCCAGAAGTATTCGGTGGTGCAGTCGGCCCTGGCCTCGGCCGAGCGTATCTTCCAGCTGTTAGACACCGAAAATACCCTGACCATCCCCGTCAATCCGGTCCGCCCGGCACAGTTGCGCGGGGAGATCGAATTTGCCGGGGTGACTTTCGGCTACAATCCGGAGCGGCCGGTGCTGCGCGAGCTGACCTTTAAGGTCGCGCCGGGCGAGACCCTGGCCATTGTCGGGGCCACCGGCGCCGGCAAGACCACCATCATCAGCCTGCTGGAACGGTTTTATGACCCTGATCTGGGGATGGTAAAACTGGATGGGATTGACCTTCGTGATCTCGATCCCCTCTTTCTGCGCGGCCAGATCGGGCTGGTCATGCAGGAGGTATACCTCTTCCCGGCCTCGGTGCGGGAGAATATCGTGCTCGGCCTCCAGTTGAGTGAGGCGCGCCTGAGCGAGGTGATTGCCACCGCCCAGCTCACCAGCCTGATCGCAGGACTGCCGGAGGGGCTGGAGACCCGCATCGGCGGGACGGGCCTCGACTTTTCCGCCGGCCAGCGCCAGCTCCTGGCCCTGGCCCGGGTGCTGGCCCGCGACCCGCGCATCCTGGTGCTGGACGAGGCCACCGCCTCCATTGACACCGAAACGGAAATGCTCATCGAGAAGGCCATGGCCGCCACCCTGGCTAACCGCACCAGTGTGGTCATCGCCCACCGGCTCTCCACCATCCGCAGGGCCGACCGCATCCTGGTCATGGATCACGGCCGTCTGGTCGAGGCAGGAAGCCACGAGGAGCTGATGGCGCGTCCCGGCATCTATCAGCGCCTGCAGATCCTGCAAAGCAACAATGGGAAAAATCGGGCTACCTGAAGCCCTGCGATGAACAGTTGGTTGATAAGCGGCTATGCGGTCATCCCGTTCGGGTCAACCATTTGAATCGCAATTTTATTGATCGCCATTGCGGGGCACTTCAGAGCTCAATAGTAGCGGAGACTGTTGTCCGGATTGCAAAGACATTCTCATTTTGGCCGACAGAGATGTGTAGACCAAGGACCGAACATACGTATTAATTGAGAAAGCTCCGGGCATTGCAACGAGGAAGGATCGATAAACTCAAGGGGGGAAGTCCAACGGCTTGTCCGTGACGATCCTGGCGAAGAGAGGGAACTCGCGAACAGCGATCGCGCAATGCCAAAGTCGTCTCCTGGTCAGGCCACGGACATTTATTGGGCAATAAATAGAATATGTTTGAAGAACGACTGAGTTACTACAAACCCGCTCCCTGCAGACTAAGCACCAATTCTTGCTGTTCAGAGGAAAGCTGTTCAGGAACCTGAACACCTAGTTTCACATAAATATCGCCCCGACTCCCGAGTGGGCCACTGGGCAGACCGTGCCCTTTGATCCGTAATCTGGCATCCGGTTGAATACCGGAAGGGACATTGACCATAAATTTCTTTCCCTCCAGAGTCTCGATTGCAACCTTTGTCCCCAGACAGGCATCGCTGAAAGAGATCCATTTTTCACAAATCAGATCATCTCCATCTCTCTGGAAACGATCATGTTTGCTCACCTCCACCTTGAGAAAGAGGTCGCCAGGGGCGCCTCCTTGTGGAGAGGGAGCGCCTTTCCCTTTCAAACGCAATTTTTTTCCTGTCTCAATCCCTTTGGGAATCTTGACCGTGACGTTCTGGGGCGTACCGTTTGTACGCAAGGTGATGTTCTTCTCAGCACCATGCATGACTTCGTCCAAGGTTACTGACAGCTGATAGGTCAGGTCCTGGCCCTTTGCCGGTTGCTGGCAACCACCTGATCCGCAACCGCCGCCCATTCTGCTGCCACCTCCCTGCCCGAAGAATGATTGAAACGACTGGGCTCCTCCACCCATATTGCTGCGAAAGGTCGTGGAACCGCCGCCGGCGCCAAATTGACGGAGGATATCATTCAAATCAAAGTTACGGAAGATGTCTTCCTGCGAATAGCGTTGATGAAAAGTGGAAGAGCCAAATGTGTCGTACTGTTTTTTCTTTTCCGCATCCGACAGTACCGCATAAGCCTCATTAATCTCTTTAAACTTCGCCTCTGCTGTTTTGTCCCCCTGATTTTTGTCTGGATGATATTTCAGGGCCAACTGACGATATGCTTTTTTGATCTCAGCGGGAGAGGCGCTCTTGGGTACGCCTAATATTTCGTAATATTCCATTGTTGATTTATGATTAAGCGAATTGTGTTGTGAAAAAAATATGTACCTGAATGTTCAATGAGTTAAATAATAGGAATGCATTGTTTATCAGTCAAGTCTATGAGCATCAATGACAAGAACTGCTAAACAAAAAAAAAAACGGAATCCTGAAAGATTCCGTTTCTCCTTCTTACCCACCTATTTTATTTCATAGCACTCAAAAAGGCACATCATCCCTTGTCCCGCCACCCATCATTCCAGAAGGAGGTTCCGGGTAGCTGTTATCCTGTGACCCACCGCCGGCTCCGTAGCCCTCATCGCCTGCCCCACCGCGCGGACTGAGCATCTTCATCTCACGGGCGACGATTTCAGTGGTAAACTTATCATTACCATTCTGATCCTGCCATTTTCTAGTCTGGAGCTTCCCTTCAATATAAACTTTTGATCCTTTGTGAAGATATTCACCACAGGTTTCAGCCAGTTTCGCCCATGCAACAATACGATGCCACTCGGTTGTCTCCTGCATCTGACCATCCTTATCCTTCCAACGTTCAGTGGTGGCAACATTAAAGGTGGCAACGGCAGTACCGCTCTGAGTATAACGAATTTCAGGATCTTTCCCAAGATTACCAATAAGCATAACTTTGTTCAGCATAATTTCTCCTGCAGCGTGCTTCATTAATTTATCATTAAAGACAGAAAGGTCCAAAACCTTTGCTCGATTCCCTGCCTGATGTCAGCCAATGTTCTTCTTACCATAGAGCAGGCGTTTTCTTCCAGAAGAAAATTGACAGCCACTGCTTAGGAGTTGTTATGAAATCACTTGTTCCTCGAGTCTCTGACTAAACTGGTAAAAGTCTTATACTGTACTTAACATTCTGAGACAATTGAGCTTAATCTCATTCTTTGTTGTATTTTTGGTTACCGCCCCCCAAAAAAACCAAGTGCGGATTTAAAATGAGGATACCAGATTCCAGGGTTAAAGAAAGCTGCTTTTAATCAATCAAGAATTTCAGAAGACATACAGGAGCAGAGGTCACCGCTGATTTTCTATGGAACCTCTCGGTATGAGGAGGTTTTTGATATTCTGAGAAAGATATTGACTCCCAATTGACCGTACTGTAATATTTTTTTCGGTAGGTAGTCATTGGGGGGTATCTGCCATGGTCGCACCAGCTACAGTGGATACTCTAATGTCTGGCCAGCCTTTGAGACCGACAAGAGCGTGATCCTGATATCGTTTTCATCTTTTTATAGCACTTTCAGTCCCCGCAGTGATAATGGGGGAAAACGACTTCCTCTAACCCACCTAGTCAAGACAGTCCCCCCCACCTGCGCTTTCCAGAGGAGAATCCGACTCACGGCAGTTTGTCTCATCAGCGCAAAATATCATTGCAATTGTCTACAATCATTTCCAGGCAACAAAAAAGCAGCTTGCTTCCTCTGAATACAGAACAGATAATTGCAGAAAAAAGTGACAAATTATCTAATTATCTATTATAGCAGGCTAAACATTATTATTGTTGAACGGATAAATGTGCATAAGAATAAAGATTGAACCTGGCAAATGCTTCTGCCGGAAAGCGGGAATCCATCCAACAAAATCACCAGTAAATTTGATTATTTTTCATTTTTAATCACCAGGAAGAGGAAAACGCCCTTTGAAAATTGTATCCATCATAATGGTTCTGGCAGGCATTGCCTTGCTCATTCTTTCTCTTAATCCAACCAGAAAGATCTGTCGCAGAAAACATCAACTTTACGCCTCCTGGAAATTTCTTGGCACCCTGATCATCTTCTTTATCGTTGGCTATATCCTCTTTCTTAACATGGCATTGAAAGCCAAGAGCTCTACTCTGGAGATGATTGTTGCCACCATTCTCTTCAGCGGTGCCATTTTTGTCGTCATGGTGGTGCGGTTAAGCTTGTCCACCATCAGGCTCGGCGAACATTTTGCCGCCTTGGAACGGCACCGAGCCCTTCATGACGAACTTACCGAACTGCCCAACCGTATCCTGGCCGAGGAGCAGCTCGATCATGGCCTGCTGCTTGCCAAACGTCAGTGTAAGCCACTGGCATTCGTCCTCATGGACCTCGTCCGTTTTAAAGAGATTAATGACTCTCTGGGCCATTTTTACGGTGATTATGTCCTTCAGGAAGTAGCTCTTCGAATGAAAAGTGTGGTGCGGGAATCTGACACCCTGGCCCGAGTGGGTGGCGATGAATTTTCCCTGGTGCTGCCCAACACCAGCCTTGAGGAGTCGGTGATGATCAGCATGAAGATCGCCGATGCTATTGATCAGCCCTTTATGATTGAGGGGCACAGTCTCAAGGTAGGTATCAGTATCGGAATTGCCATGTACCCCGAGCATGGCACTGACGGCGAGACCTTGGTACAGCGTGCCGATGTCGCCATGTATGATGCCAAACGTAATGATGTTATCTATGCCGTCTTTAATATCGAGCAACACCGGACGACCTTTAATCGTCTGGTATTGATCGGTGAGCTACGTGATGCCATCAACAAGAAAGACATGTTTCTCTGCTATCAACCAAAAATTTCCATTCGAGACAAGACCTTGATAGGCGTAGAGGCCTTGGTTCGCTGGCAGCATACGGATCGGGGGGTCATCAATCCAGATGATTTTGTACCCCTTGCCGAACAGGCCGGACTTTGTAAACAATTCACCAATCTGGTGATTGATAAGGCCCTGGAACAATGTGGAAAATGGCAGCATAAAGGCTACCACATTCCTGTGGCGGTTAATCTCTCTCTCAAAAACCTCCACGACCTCGACTTTCCCTCTGATGTCGCTATCCTACTCGCGAAATGGCAGATCAAACCGGAAATGCTGCTCCTGGAAATTACTGAAAGCAGTATTGTCGTTGACCAGGATCGGGTTGCCAAGGTCGTTACCGAACTTAAACAAATGGGCCTGCATCTCTCCATTGATGATTTTGGCACCGGCTATTCTTCCATATCCTATCTGAAAAAATTTCCAGCCCGTGAGATCAAGATCGACAAGTCCTTTATCATTGGCATGCTCAAGAATGAAGACAATGCGGTGATCGTCAAATCCACCATTGAAATGGTTCATAACATCGGCCGCAAGGTGGTGGCCGAAGGTGTTGAGGATGAGGCAACCCTGCTGTTCTTGGAGGAACTCGGCTGTGACATTCTCCAGGGTTTTCATCTCTGTCACCCTCTGCCGAGCAATGAACTCCAGGATTGGCTTACGACCACTGCCTGGACTGGTTTTAATAAGAATATTACTCTGCCAACTCAGCAGTCCGAATTAGCACATGAACAAGAGATATACGTTGAGCAAACATAGTGGTAGTTCGGGTCCACAGAACCATCAATAAAAATGGTAACCAATAGTTTCGAGCCTGACTTCATCCCTGAACCGTCTGGTCCAGCATCTGCGGAATCCCCCCTCTTTCTCCGGGAGTATAGCCCATTACCTCCTGCCAGATTTCGTCACTTTCCATACAAAAATAGATACAGGTTTTAGGATGTGCCCTGCTTTTCAATAACTTATAGATATGCTGATACAATTTCACCCGATGGGGACGAAAGTAACGGCTCTTACCATCAAGCCCTTCGATGAATTCCTGATAATAGATCCGTGACAGGGGGAAACGCCCTGTGCCAATCTTCTTAAGCGCCGGCAGATAGCGTAGCGCCCCCATGGAAATCCAGGCGATATTCTCAGCCGGCACCGTATCAAAGAGACGGGTGATGGTCTCTTTGTAACCTTGCTCCCATCCAGGATGTTCGATGATGGGGTCGAAATGGAAGGCCAGTTTGTATCCCCATTGGGCACACTGCCGGGCGGCAGCAAGTCTCTGCTCAAGGGTCGCGGTCCGGATCTCTTCCTTGGCCATGATGGGTGTGCTGTTCAGGGACCAGGCAACAACCGTGCGTCCCTTATGATCAAGGCCTTCCAGGTTATGAATAACCGCACTCTTGGTTTTAAGCTCCAGTACGGCCTGTTTCTGGCCCGCCATAAAGCTCACCAGGGTCCGGCTGAGATTGGTAAAACGGTCCAGAGCCAGGGAATCGGTGAATTCACCTGTACCTATCCGAAAGAATCGATCAGGCTCCGCCGTAAAGGCAGTGCTCATCTCACCTATCAGGTCAGCAACATTAACAAAAAAAGTGAGCCATGGCTTGTTCAGATAGGCCTGCAAAATGCAGTAGACACAGTCCATGGGGCAGTTCATGCCGATATTCAAGACCTGATATTCACAGCAGCGATATTCACGGGTAGCAGGACAGGGTTTGAAAAAATGGCCCCTGTTGCGGCACAGTAACAGATGCTGTTTACCAGCAGTAAGATTCTCGGGATAGTGACCCGGAACTGCCTCTGGATCCTGATAATCAGGAATAACCGTATAGGGCAGTTTGGCCCTGGCAAGAATTTCCTGGGTATAAGGAAGATCCAGGCAGGATTCTTCCACATGAATCTGTTTAACAAAGAGCGATGGATCGGCCCATGATGGTATTTGTGACATTCGCATTCCGACCAGACAAGGTCCGGCCTCCTCATTCCTTCTCTTGATCAATAAAGAATCTTGAGACAGAATTATTGATATTTTTTGTATATATCCAAGTACACGGCACCTTCGTCAACCTTACCGTGTTTGATACAGCCATGACTATAGATCAGGCACTTCTGCTGCAACTCTCGAAGGGCAATATAGTGTTGTTCCTGGTTCAATTTCACACTCTCCAGAAGACGCATAATGCTATGAATGCGTAATTTATCCATACCTATACGGTATTGATAAGAGACCTGATCTTCCCTTCCTCCTTCTTTAATGGTAAGTTGTTTGTCTACTAAAAGAAAAGGATACCTGCAGCTTGCGCGCAACCAAAAGTCGTAGTCCTCGCAACAAGGAAACATAGGCGAAAAAAGGCCTATGGCCGCAAACAACTCTTTTCTTACCATGACTGTGGACATCCCCACAGTACAAAGTTGCAGACAGTGATTGAAGATATCACCATGATGCGGCAGGTGCTTTTTTTTCTGATTCAGATGTACACCTCCTCGCAGCCATTGTTCCCTGGTATGAGAGATCAGATAACTTGGACTTTCCTCCATGGCCTTTTGTTGCTCTGCTAGTTTATCTTTTCGCCAATGGTCATCAGAATCAAGAAAAGCGACCAGCTCGGATTGAGCCCGCAGAATGCCAAGATTCCTGGCAGCAGCAGGTCCCATGTTCTCCTGATAAAAAAAATGAATGGGGATGGCGCTGTATTCACGCAGGGAAGAGACAAGTGCGGCAGTCTGGTCCGTGGAACCATCATCGATCACCAGAATCTCAGAACAGGCAATGGTCTGACGCAGAACTGAACGTATGGCCCGTCCTAAAAATTTTTCTCTATTATAGGTTGGGATAATAACAGAAATTGCTGTCATTTCAGTACATAACCGATCGTCAAGAGGAAGCGAAGCTGAGGACAACGTAAAAGGAAGTGGCTTTTTTCATCTGAAATACTGTATAATTAAAACTTTATCAACCATTCTCACATTCCAGAAGATTGGAATCATGCCTTTAATCTCTTTCCTGTCCCCCTATAATGAGCACTGAAATACTTATAAATGCGACAAGTTACGAAACACGAATTGCTCTTGTCGAAAACGATCATCTTGTTGAGTTACATATCCAACGACCATCGGAAAAAGGACTGGTCGGCAATATCTATAAAGGCCGGGTGGTACGGGTATTGCCGGGAATGCAGGCAGCCTTCGTTGATATCGGTTTGGATAGAACAGGATTTTTGTATGTGGATGATGTCTATATCTCCATGACTGAACTTGAACAGAGGCTTTTAGGCCAGGAGCAGCAGCCATGCGGGAAGTACAATTTTACCTCCTCCGTCTCCGACAACGAGATTCGCCGTATTTCCGGAATGAATATTGAAGATCTGTTACGTGAAGGACAGGACATCACCGTCCAGGTCGGTAAAGATCCCATTGGCACTAAAGGAGCTCGTCTCACCTGCCACATCACCCTACCCTGCCGCAATCTTGTCTTCATGCCTCTTACTGATCACATTGGTATTTCCAGGAAGATTGAAGATGAAACCCTGCGCCAGACCTTGCGGGAACGTATCGAAAAACTTCGTCCTGCCGGTACCGGCTTCATTGTCCGTACTGTTGCCGAATATGCCGACATGGAAGAACTGGAAGCAGATATGGAATTTCTGCTGCACCTGTGGGATGAGATTCAGGACATCAATTCAAGTTCTTCTGCCCCTTCACTTATCTATGAAGACCTTGACATCACCTTTCGTTCAGTTCGTGACCTCTTCACCGCCGATGTGAACACCCTGGTGGTTGATGATAAGGATACCTTTGAAAAGCTGTCAGGTTTTATTAAAATTTTTGCCCCCGACCTGCAACATCGTATCGTTTTTTACCAAGAGACAGCGCCCCTCTTCGAAGCCCATGGCATCGAGATAGAGATCAGCCGGGTCATCGAGAAAAAGGTTTGGCTCCGCTCGGGAGGGTACATTATTATCGAAACGACAGAAGCCCTCACGGTTATTGATGTCAACACCGGGCGCTTTGTGGGTAAAAACGACCTTGAAGAAACCATCTTCAAGACAAATATGGAGGCAGTCAAAGAGATTGCCTATCAACTACGACTACGAAACATTGGCGGAATCATCATTATTGATTTTATTGATATGGATGATGAACTGCATCGCGAAGAACTGTTCACCTCGTTTAAAGAAGCCGTCAAGAAAGATAAAAGCAGGATCAACATCCTCAAACTTACAGAATTCGGCCTGGTTCAGATGACCCGAAAACGCAGTTGTGAAAATTTGAATCAACTCCTTTGCGAACCATGTCATTATTGTGCCGGCGAAGGAAATCTTAAATCCCGACGGACTATCTGCTATGAAATCTTCCGGAAGATTTCCAGAGATGCCTTGAGACATAAGGGGAACACGCTTACCCTCAAAGTCCATCCCCGGATTGCCGATATGCTACTGAAAGAGGAAGAACATGTTACCTTGGAATTGGAACGCAATACCAGAAAACGGCTGGCCATCGTCCCTGATAATAATTTGCATATTGAAAAATATGAGATCTCTTGGCAGAATTAGGAACTGTTACAAAAAAACTATTATTTTTCTGACTGTTTCCTCACGGCCCCTTATACCGGTCTCATTATTGCAATAATATTCTTTTTGAACGATGACGTAAGTAAATGACTCTGGTAACAAAACTGTAAACAAGATCAACCAGGCGAAAAAAGGAGTACAAAGCCTCATGGCAGAACAACGGTTTAAAAAACATGGAAGAAAGAGAAACCTGCTGCAACCATTGCTTCTCTTACTCATTGTGGCGTTACTGGCAGCTGCTGGTTTTGGGTCACTGACCCTCTTTGAAAGAGAGGCACCAGTCGTTACCATGGATGAAATTCCCGAATATATCGGAGCAGACACCACCTTGGATCTGACCATAACAGATAGAAAATGCGGTATTCGCAGTATCTATCTGAGCATCAACCAGGGAGCTCAGACAAAAGAAATTCTACATACCGACTATCCCCGCCAGGGATATATGGGGAAAATCGGTCCGGCCGAGATCAAAGAAAAGCAACTGATTGATATCAAAAAACTTGGGCTGAAAGATGGTCCCGCAGAAATTATTCTTGAAGTGCGCGATTATTCATTGTGGGGATTATTTCAGGGCAACCTGACACGCATTGCCAAGAATATTATTATTGATACCAAGGCACCAAAAATTAATCTCCTCCACGCCACCCGCTATTTGAAACAAGGAGGCGCGGGCATCGTCATTTACCAGACAACGGAGGACGCCCTGCAGCATGGAGTTCAGATTAACGGGAATTTCCATCCTGGATTTCCGCTGAATGACGGGCGGGAACACACCTATATTGCTTTTATAGCCCTACCATACGATGCTACGGCCATTACTGATGCAAAGATAACGGCGAAAGATCTGGCAGGAAATAAGGCCGCTGTCGGTTTTTCCAGCACCTATAAAAAAGCCAACCAGAGACATGACGACATTAACATCAGCGATGGCTTTCTTTCTGCAAAAATCCCTGAATTTGAAGAACATTACCCGGAGATGAAGGGGGACATGATAGAAAAATATCTCTACACCAACCGGGACCTTCGAGATATAAATAATAAAAAGATTCATGACCTTTGCCAGAAACCAAGTCCTGAACGATTATGGAAGGGCACTTTTCAGCGTATGCCCGGCAGTCCACGTGCCGGTTTTGCCGATCATCGTACCTATTTTTATAACGGGCAGCCTATTGATGAACAGGTTCATCTGGGAGTTGATATCGCCTCCACGCAAAGAGCTGATGTCAGAGCAGCAGAGGCCGGCAAGGTTGTCTTCACAGGATATAACGGGATTTATGGCCAGATGGTGGTGGTGGATCATGGCCAGGGAATTTTCAGCCTCTATTCCCATCTTAGCCAGATCAATGTTACCCTGGACAGCCAGGTGGATCAGAATACCGTTCTTGGCCTGACGGGGACCACCGGTATGGCTGGAGGCGACCACCTGCACTTTTCCATGTTGATCAACGGTGTTTTTGTCAATCCGGTAGAATGGTGGGATCCGCATTGGATTGCGGTCACTATTGATGGTCCCGTGGCAGGATCAAAATTCAACTAAAAGAACGCCCCGTCCTTCTCTATTTTGTACCGGAAGGACGGGGCGTTTGCATCTCTACTTAATCTTCTATCTCATAATCCCCTTGTCCGCAAATACTGCAACGCAACATAGGGTTATCCTTATCAAAGATGAATTCCCATTTTTTCTCCTCGATCAGCTCGGCCTGCTCCTGACCACAACTGACACAGACCCACTTGTCACCCTCTTCAGTCTCAAATAAATGCATAATGCCTTCCTCGCTATAATAGAATTATCGGAATATATAATATATCAGGGGACCAGCTGAAAGTATTCTACACGGTGAGTGTGACTCTCACTTTTTAGCCTTCAACTTGCCTTTACCCTCTTTATAAACCTTAATTGTGCCAAATTCGCCATCAAAACCTGCTTTCCGTTGAACCTTATTCTGTCTGACCAGACTAATAGCCTCACCCAACAAGGGTACATCCTCAGACAATAACTCGGCAACCGGGCTCTCAATCAGGATTGTCAACTCGGAACCAAATTTTTGAATGAGTTGCAGATACTTCGCCATAACCGTTTTTGTCCCTGCCCCGACTCCAAGAAGTTCAGCGAGAATCTCTTGAAGCGGAATCAGGCTGTAAACATCAGGAGCTCCAGCAGGAAAGACCGGAGACTGTCTGTCAGCAAGCTCCAGGACCCTTGAAAGAACGCCTATGGTCATGGGTTTACCGCAAACAGGACAGAGTCCGTGCAACTTGCGGCTTTGATGTGGATCACAACAGAAGCCACAATTACGATGGCCGTCATGATGATACTTGCCCTCTTCCGGAAAAAATTCAATGGTCGCTGCCAGATGGCGATGCCCGCTTGCGTCACATGGAGTCTGTAAAGCGGCCTTCATGGCAAAGAAATCAAATGTGGTATCAAAGACATTGGCTTCCCGACACAATTTCCCTGGAGAGTGGCAATCAGAGTTCGAGACAAGGGTGTATTGATCAAGAGCTGAAATAAGCCGATTCATTGCCGGATCCGAAGAAAGCCCGGTTTCCAGGGCAAAGACATGGGCCGAAAGATCGCCAAAACATTCTTCAACGGAGTCAAATCCCGACCTTGAGCCAAAGAGGGAAAACCAGGGAGTCCAGATGTGAGCAGGGACAAGAAAACCACCAGGAGCCTTGTCCAGAACTATTTCCAGAAGGTCCCGTGAATCAAGTCCGAGGATTGGCCTGCCATCTGCCGCAAGATTACCAATGGTGGATAGAGTCTTATTGATACGTTCTGCCGAGGCAAAATCGGGGACATAAATGAGATTATGCACCTTCCTGACCTTGCCATGACGTTTATAGATACAACTTATCTCAGCGCTGAGGACAAATCGGGCTGACTCTAGAGAGGGTGTAAAAGCAAAGGGCAAGGAAAAATCGGAAGAGAGTGATCCTTTTAATTGAAAGAATCCAGGTTCAGCAGGCTCAAGTGTCTCTTGCAGTTCACGGAGCCATAATGGATGGGTAAAATCTCCTGTTCCAAGAAGATGAACCCCTTTGATCCGGGACCAGGCTGCCAGGGAACGGATATGGGAACTCTTGCTGGTGGCTCTGGAATAGGGGGAATGGACATGAAGATCAGCAATAAAACGCATTATTATCTCAAAGAAGCAACACTCCTGGACAGGCAGAGCCTACATGCAAAGATCCTCACGTATCAATTCTATAAGCACTTTGTGTCAATATAGGAGCAAAGTTTCTTAAAATCCTGTTCATAGATATTAAGGAATTGAACACCTGTTAAACAAAACGGAGCTGTAGGAAATTTTTTGGTCCATAACACCTTTCCCATTACCTTAATATTGAGCTCATCAAGGGCAATATTGAGCCTCACTACAGATTGCAGAGGATAAGAGTCCATCGAATAAAAGGAAATCCCGCCACCACTAATATCCCGACACTTGCAGCAAATGATATCCCCAACCGGCTGTGCGTTATCTGACGGGATTAGATTCACATCTACTTCCAGATCCAGTGGGATTCGAGGGTGCTTTCTCCGTTCAGAAAAATTCAAATTTTCCATAAAATATCCTTTCGTTAAAAAAAATATCGATCGTGTTGTCAAAAGTGCACATGGGACAATGGACAACTACTATGCCATGACAACCTGCTGCCTGTTTTGGCGGTCCAACTTGGCAATCAACTCTACAATTCCATGTTCATCAGCAATCAATGTCTCTGGGAATTTACGGATAATTTTTTCACTCATATCTTTACAAAGACATCGAGAGAGATCCAAACTGATAACTGTACCTTTATGCTTTCCAATTGCATCCACCCCTTTTACACCGTCATTTTCAGAGCCGGAAAGCACTATTCCCACGACCCGTTCCTTTAAAAGTGGGGCCAGCGACATCAACGTCGTATTAATCGCTCCTTGTTTCGCAAAATTTGGATCACTCGTTACCCGCAGGACATAATGACCGCTATAAGGCGAAAAAGTCACTCGCTCCGTGCCGGAGAAGATATAACAAGACCCACCTTCCATGGTCAGGCCATCCTGACCGCGCACCACTTTCATGCCACTGATTGAACCAAGGTATTCGACAAAAGAAGAAACCTTTTCGGGTTCGTCATGGATAACCACAATCACGGCCCCACCCATTTCGGGAGAAAGAGCAGGAATGATTTGCAAAAGATTAACATACCCGCCCTCACCTGCACCCATTACCACGGCATAGGAAAGACGGCGAAATTTCTCATCCGTACTTAATTTAATTTCATCACCACAGTGGCTGCAATGCGCACTATCGTGCATTGCAAGTGCCTGCGCATCAACCACATTCCTGGTTCCGCAATCTTCACAAAAAACAAGATGCGGGGCATTGCCGATCTCTGCTTTACCAAGTACAGACTGCATGGGATCAATAGATTTTACAGTAATGGTTGCGGCCTGGATCACTTTTTTGATGATCAGTTCATTGTCGGCAGCCATATCACTTCCCTTGAAGAAAGATGATTTGGCCACAAAATCGACAGCACCATACTTGAGCGCGTCAAAAGACCTGGCGGTGCCATCCTGGCTTAAGCTGGAAAAGATGATTGTCGGAGTAGGGGTATGAATCATCAGATGCTGCAAGGTTGTCAGCCCATCCATGATCGGCATTTCCATATCCAGGATCAGAACATCAGGGTGAAACTTGATAATCTGCTCAAGGGCCTCTATACCGTTTGCCGCATCATCCAGTACCTGAATATGCTGCATCCTTTTAAAGATATCCCGCAATATCCTGCGGAAGACCCAGGAATCATCGGCAATAAGGACTTTAATTGGAAAAGATGGCGTAGTTGTTTGGGTAGTTCTCTGTATCAAGAATCTCATCCCTTATAAAATTTTTCAGCGAGAGAAAATATGCAGAAAAAAATAACATCAATGGAATAATCACAAATGCTATCCCACTCTTATCGAGGTCATTCGCATCACTTATAATAATATTTTCATTATAACATGAAAGGAAGGTGGACTGTCAAGGAGGCGACAGTCACTATCAACAAAAATCTACCGAAGTCCTGCTACGGGTCATATAATGTCAGACATAAAGACCTTGTGCCAGGATATAGTTCAAGACAAGGGCAGGCACAATTCCTTCAACTGGCATATTATCTTTGAGATTTTGACGGATTTGGGAAGAAGAAAGATCGGCAAACGGAGTCAAAGGAACTTGAGGGAAGAAAATTTTTTTCAGTAATGAAGGATGACACCAGATTTGCAAAGAATCATCCGGTTCATAGCCAAGTGTTTTTATGAGATCTTTCACTTTGCTGGAAGCGCTCCCTGTCCTGGCAAGCACCACAAAATGCGTAGCCTCAAGAACCTGTTTATATAATTTCCAGGTAGTGATCTCAAGAAACGCATCCGCACCGATAATGAAAAAAAAATCGGTGGCGACAGTTGTATGGCTGTGAAGATAGCGTAGGGTATCAATAGTATACGACGGTTCAGGCAGGCTCGCTTCTATGGTGGACAGCCCGAATCCAGGCCTTCCCTCCAAGGCAAGCTGAATCATATTGGCCCGATGGTTAAAACTGGCAACCGCTTTACCATTCTTATGAGGGGGTACAGCTGCCGGAATAAACATGACCATCTGCAGATCGCAAAAGTTTTTTGCAATCTCTGCAATCTGCAGATGGCCATTATGAACAGGATCAAAGGTACCACCGAGGAGCCCTACGCGACGATTCAACTCCGTACCTGCCCCGCACCATAGATAATAAATTTCTTGGTAGTGAGCTCTTCCAACCCCATAGGACCGTAGGCATGCAATTTCGTCGTGCTGATTCCAATTTCCGCTCCCAGACCAAGCTGTCCCCCATCGTTAAATCTGGTTGAGGCATTGACCATGACGGCCGAGGCATCAACCTCGGCCAGAAAACGCTGGGCATTGCTGTAATCCTCGGTAATAATCACCTCGGTGTGTTGAGATCCATATTCAGCCATATAGCTCATGGCTTCATCAAGGGAACCGACAATTTTCACGCAGAGAGTCAGGTCAAGAAATTCAGTGCCCCAGTCAGTCGGCAAGGCAGGCTTGATCATGGAGGCCAAGGCAACGCTTTCAGCACAGCCGCGAAGCTCCACACCGGCCGATCGGAGTTCCTCGGCAATGACAGGAAGATAACTTGCAGCAATATCACGATGAATGAGCAGTCCTTCCAGGGCATTACAGACACCAGGACGCTGGGTCTTGGAATTCATGATAACCGGGGAGGCCTTTAAAAAGTCGGCACTGCTGTCAACAAAGATATGGCACACCCCTTTGTAGTGCTTTAAAACCGGAATACGTGAGGTCTCCGAGACAAAGCGGATCAGGCCTTCACCTCCGCGGGGAATGATCAGGTCAATATACTTTTCCTGAGCCAGAAGCGTTGTCACGGCCGCACGATCAGTTACCGGAATAACCTGAATGGCCGCAGGATCAATATTACTGGCAGCAAGGACTCCCTGCAGAACCTCTGCCAGGGCAAGATTGGAATGGATAGCTTCTGACCCTCCCCTCAGAATAATGGCGTTGCCGGCCTTCAGGCAAAGAGCTGCTGCATCCACGGTCACATTGGGACGGGACTCATAAATCATTCCGATCACCCCCAGGGGAATCCGCATTCTCCCCACCATCAAGCCGTTGGGTCTTTTGCTAAGATTCAACACCTCACCCACGGGATCCGGCAAAGCGGCCACCTCCAGCAGACCGTTAATCATGGAAGCCATAACCTTATCTGAGAGTTCCAGACGGTCCAGCATAGCCGCAGAGAGTCCCTTTTTTTGTCCAGCCACCAGATCTTTCTGGTTTTCTTGCTGGATAAACGGCCGTTTTGCCTCAAGGGCCTCAGCCATCTGGCGGAGAAGATTATTTTTGCTTTCAGTGGATAAAGAAATCAGGGTTCTGGCCGCCTTTTTTGCCTTCTGGGCCATCAGCTGAATGCTCTTATCAATTTCTGGATTTGGTGACATTTTTTTACTCCTATAATAGAACTAAGTTATCTCGATGGACAACCTCATCGCAATCCTTAAATCCAAGCAAGGACTCAATTTCATCAGAATGATGTTTTTTGATGATATCGAGGTTAAGCGAACTGTAATTAACCAATCCTGCAGCTATCAGTTTATTGTTGCTATCAAGGCAATGGACGGCATCCCCTACCCCGAACTCACCCCGCACCTCAATAATCCCGGAAGAAAGAAGACTCTTGCCATGGCGACTGAGGGCAGCACAGGCCCCATCGTCAAGGACCAGGTAACCTTTGGGCCTCAACACGTAGGCAATCCAGTGTTTGCGACGATGAATTTTGTCCTCGACGGGGAGAAAAAAGGTTCCGATCATTTCCCCGCTGAATAATTTCTGCAGGATTGAGTCCTGGCGACCAGGCCCTATAAAAGAGCTGCCCCCACCTGCTGCCACCATCTTGGCAGCACGAATTTTAGACTGCATGCCGCCGGTGCCAAGGGCGCTTTTGGAATTACCAGCCATGGCCTCAATTTCTGGAGTGACCCGGGAAACGGTATATACTGGGCGAGCGGAAGGGTCAGAGAGCGGATTTCCAGTGTAAAGACAATCGACATCAGTGAGACAAATAAACATATCAGCCTCAATGAGATTGGTGATCAGCGCCCCTAAGGTATCATTATCTCCAAAACGCAGTTCTTCGCCTGAAACGGGATCATTTTCATTGATGATAGGAATAGCACCGAAACGAAACAGGGTATGGATAGTATTACGGACATTGAGATATCTGTCACGGCTTGCAAGATCGGCGTGAGTCAGCAGAAGCTGACTGATGATCTTACCGTGTCGTTGAAAAGCATCGTCATAGGTCTGCATCAAACAGGACTGACCTATGGCAGCCAAGGCCTGTTTTTCCTTGAGGCCGACTTTAAGGGTATCACTGAGGGTAATTTTTTTTCGACCGGCGGCAACGGCCCCGGAAGTAACAAGAATGACCTCACGTCCACTGTCCTTGAGAAAAGACAAGTCACGGGCAATATTGTCTACAACATTCTGATTGATGCCGGACTCGGTAGTAAGGACGGCGCTGCCAACCTTAACAACAATGCGTTTGGCCTTGTCAAAGAGGGTCTGACGGTAATAAAGACCGTCCTCTCTGCTGATCTGAGTAGTCATGATCAAATAAAACCCAATGTATCATAGAGTACCCAAAATTTTACAGAGGGTACGTATTCTAAAAGTTATTCCCCATCTACTTCAGGTGTCGCATCTTCCAGATTATCATTTTCTTGTTTTTGACGATCAAGTTTCCTTAAATCTTCAAGTTTTTCTTCTATAAGATCTTTAACCTGTTGAATTCCCTCCCCGGTAAGACCAGAGATAAGGACTGTCTGGAAACCAAGGTCGGTAAAAAAAGCAACTGCAGCTTTTACATTTTCAGGATCAGCAATGTCAATTTTATTCAAGACAAGAATCTGAGTTCTGTCAAGGAGATCTTCCCGATAAGATCGCAGTTCATTCTCAATAACCTGAAAGCCTGTTTGCACATCATCTGCAGAAACATCAATTACATGCAGCAGGATACGGGTTCGCTCGATATGCCGCAGGAAGGTGTGCCCCAGACCAGCACCATCATGCGCTCCCTCAATAAGTCCAGGTATATCAGCGATAATACATGGTTCTTCATATTTGAACTGAAGGACACCGAGCTGAGGCTCAAGGGTTGTGAAGGGATAACTGGCCACCTTGGGATTAGCCGCAGAGAGCCGGGAGAGAAGGGTTGACTTACCGGCATTGGGAAGGCCCACCAGACCGACATCGGCAATGAGCTTCAATTCGATTCGCAACCAGTGTTCTTCGCCCTCCTTCCCTTTTGTGGCAAAACGGGGTGTACGGTTAGAGCCGCTTGAAAAATGAGCGTTGCCAAGACCGCCGTCACCACCTCTGGCCCCCAGGAAGGTCTCACCATCGGTTAACAACTCGGCTAGCACCTCTCTCGTCTCACTATCTTTGATCACTGAGCCAACAGGCACCAGCATGTGACAGTCATTGCCATTACGACCGTGCATGTCTTTACTCTGGCCGTTTCCTCCCCTCTCCGCCTTAAAATGGGAACGATAACGGAAATCAATCAGGGATTGCAGTCTATTTGATGCCTCAATAATAACACTGCCCCCCTTGCCGCCATCACCACCACTTGGACCGCCCTTAGGGACATACTTCTCACGACGAAAACTGACACAGCCGTTGCCGCCATCACCAGCCTTTACGAAAAATTTTGCTTCATCAACAAAGGCCATTTTTATTCAAACCCCTTCTGAAAGAACATTAAAAAAAAAGCTCGACAATCAATAAGGATCATTGAAGTCGAGCCTAAACCTGTTTTAAAGCCATGTCACTTGAGATGGCTCCAAGAAGGGAACTAGAGCAATAATCAAACTGCGGGATAGATACTGACCCGCTTTTTGTTGCGACCGAAATCTTCAAATGTCACAACGCCATCAATTTTGGCAAACAGGGTATAATCTCGACCACAGCCTACATTGGTTCCAGGATGGATCTTGGTGCCAACCTGTCGAACCAGAATACTCCCGGCTGTGACATTCTGTCCACCGAATCTCTTTACTCCCCTGCGCTGCCCTGCACTGTCGCGACCGTTTCTGGAACTGCCGCCCGCCTTCTTATGTGCCATGATCTACTCCTTTTTACCAGGTAACGTACTTAACCGGGTATGTGCTTTTCGTTTTGTATATAAGATGGTGTAAAAAACTCTTATGCGTTGATTTCCTGAATCTGCAGAGCGGTATAAAGCTGGCGATGGCCATTTTTCACTTTATAACCCTGACGTTTTTTCTTCTTGAAGACAAGAATCTTTTTGGCCTTGCCCTGCTCGGCGATCCGGGCTACAACCTTGGCATTCTCCAGAACCGGACGGCCAATCTGAGCATTTTCTCCATCAACCACCATCAAGACATCACTTAATTCAATGACATCCCCAACATTCCCATTTATTTTTTCTACCCGCAGCTGATCTCCACAAGCTACCTGATACTGCTTTCCACCGGTACGTACTATTGCATACATTATAGATCCCTCTTTGGAAAAAACCTGGATATACCACCTTTCACAACTACGAGAAACAATACAAAAGACTCTTTTTTTCAGCAGATGTCAATCTTTTTTTCCCTATTAGTTCAATATGCTTATAGGGCAGAAGATTAAATAAAGGGCACTTTCCAGAAAAACATTTATAATATAAAAATTATCATTTTTCATGAAGAATAATACAAATCAGGTTTGCATGGAATCAGATAAAATACAGGAAAGAGCTGACAATTTGAGAGCAGAAGGCACTGTCGAGGCAGAGAAAAAAGGAACGGACCTTCATCTTTCTTTCAAAGGTCAATGGACAATCCACAGTGTTTTTCCTTCCTTTATTGAAATCAAGTCTTTTTTTACCGACAAAACAGACTCCATCTCTTTTAATACTGAAGAGCTGCAGGCCTGGGACAGTCGCTTTCTTATAATTTTAAATGATATTAAAGAGTTTGCAAATCTGAACAATATCCTCTTTGTTGCCGAGGAGCTGCCATCCGGAGCGCAACGCCTTCTGGCCCTGGCCTCCGCATCCCCTGGGAAGGCTCCTTTCAAACCGGAAGAAAGAGACCAATCTTTCCTTGCAACCGTTGGCGACAAGACATCCTATCTGATTCAGGACTGCAGCGAGTTCCTTCTCTTTACCGGCACGATCACCCTGAGTTACCTCCGGCTCTTTTCAGGAAAAGCCCAGTTCCTCAAGTCTGACTTCTTTGGTTTTCTTGAAGAGTGTGGCCCGGCGGCACTGCCCATAGTGTCACTTATCTCTGTGTTGGTTGGTATCATCCTTGCTTTTGTGGGAGCAGTGCAGTTACAGTTATTCGGGGCAGAGATCTATATTGCCAATCTGGTTGGTCTTGGCATGACCAGAGAAATGGGGGCGATGATGGCCGCTATTATTATGGCCGGCAGGACCGGTGCCGCCTTCGCCGCTCAACTTGGCACCATGCAGGTCAACGAAGAGATAGATGCTCTGCAAACCATGGGGATTGACCCCGTAGATTTTCTGGTCCTGCCGCGCATGTCAGCCCTGTTGCTGATGATGCCCTTACTGGCACTCTGGGCTGATCTGCTGGGTATTGGCGGTGGCTTTCTGATTGCCTGGTTTACTCTCGATATCAGCATGACTGAATACTATAATCAAACCATCGGCGCCGTCACCCTCAGACACTTTGGCGTCGGTCTGTTCAAGGCAATTATTTTCGGCTATCTTGTCGCCTTCTCCGGCTGCCTCAGAGGAATTCAGTGCGGACGCAGCGCATCAGCCGTAGGGGCAGCGGCCACATCAGCTGTGGTTACGGCTATTGTCTTAATCGTGGTATCTGATGCGGTTATGACAATTATCTTCAACATTCTCGGCATATAACCCTTTGCAGTACCATAAAAGTATCATTGTCTTGAAAATATGCAGCCGCAACCTTTAATCACTGTTACAGATCTGACCATGGCTTACGGCTCATTTGTCCT
The DNA here is from genome assembly GCA_028697885.1 of Desulfocapsaceae bacterium. Lineage (GTDB taxonomy): Bacteria > Desulfobacterota > Desulfobulbia > Desulfobulbales > Desulfocapsaceae > UBA2270. The sequence continues at coordinate 17,638 of JAQVER010000030.1, read as the reverse complement.
CCAGCGGGATCTGACCTTCACCATCCGGCAAGGCGATATCTTTGTGATCATGGGAGATTCGGGATGCGGAAAGTCCACCCTGCTCAGACATATGATCGGCCTGAAAGAACCGGCGGCCGGGACGATCCATTTTCGTGATACCAATTTCTGGGAAGCCTCGGAAAAACATCGCAACCAGATCATGCGCAGATGCGGCATCTTGTATCAAAGCAGCGCCCTGCTCAGTTCAATGACCCTGGCCGAAAATGTTTCCCTTCCCCTGCGCCAGCATACAACCTTGGCTCAGGATGAGATTGCCGACCTTGTCTCGTTGAAGCTACGCCTGGTTGGCCTTGCCGGATTTGATCATTTCTATCCTTCAGAGATCAGCGGCGGCATGAAAAAAAGGGCAGGTCTGGCAAGAGCCATCGCCCTCGATCCGGAGATCCTGTTTTTTGATGAGCCCTCGGCTGGACTTGATCCTATCAGCGCTAAACTGCTGGATGATCTGATCCTTGAGATCCGAGACAGCCTGGGTGCCACGGTTGTGATCGTCACCCATGAGCTGGCCTCTATTTTTGCCATTGGTAATGACTCAGTCTTCCTTGATGCTGAATCACGTACCATGATTGCCCAGGGAGATCCACACAGCCTGCTTGAATCAACACGCAACCCCAAAGTCAAACAATTCCTGACCCGAGGTGGCAGTGAGCAGGGGCCAGCCCTCACCCCCGGTCCTGCTGTCAAAAAACGTGACAAGGATACACATATTTCATGAGTAAAAAAGCAAATTCCACCCGTATTGGTGCCTTTGTCGTCCTATCATTTCTACTTCTGATAAGTGGAATCGTTATTTTTGGCGGCGGTAAATTTTTCAGCAACAAAAATACCGCCATTGTCTATTTTGAAGGTTCTTTACAGGGGCTGAACGTCGGCGCCCCTGTCGCTTATCGAGGGATTACTATTGGTGAAGTAAAGGAAATCCAGATTGATATCAATGCTGACACGTATCAGATTATCGTGCCAGTGCTGATCAATCTTAATCCCACCAAAATTATCAAGGTAGAAGGGAGAGACAAGAAGGAGACAAACCATGACATCAATACCTTTCTTAAAACAATGTGTAATCGTGGACTGAGGGCTTCTCTGAAATCACAAAGTTTGCTCACCGGCAAACTTTATATTGATTTATCTATTCAAAAAGACAGCAAGGCGATCTATCATGACAAGGGAGGAAAATACCTGGAAATCCCAACGGTCCCTTCCGAAATGCAGCAAATGACTCAGGCAATGCAATCCCTTAATTTTCAAGATCTCGCAGTAAAATTCTCAAGGACCATGGATGCCCTGGAAAAGATGAGCACCAGCTTGGAGAAGGCCTTAAATTCGGAGACGTCCCAAAAAGAACTTGCTGTCTTTTTCAGCAGTCTGGATAGCTTACACTCCATCCTTGCCAAGGTTGACGACAACCTATTACCAATGATTAACAAACTCGACACCAGCCTTGACAGGGTTTCCCAACTCTCAGACAATTCCAACCAAATGATTGGCCATATTGACGGCCAAATCGAACCGTTTTTCACCACGATGAACACTGCCACAGACGATATCGGTGTAGCCATGCAGGCTATCGAGTCACTCATGACGAATCTTGAACAATCCACAGCAACCGATTCCCCACTCCATTATCAACTGACTGAAAGTATCATTGAACTGGGCAAAGCGGCTAAATCTATTCGCCTCTTTACTGAATCTCTCGATCGCAACCCTCAAAGACTCCTCTTTGGAGCAGAACAGGGGGAACAATCTTCCAAATGAAAACAAATCCTTTTTTTCTATTCACCTTCCTGGCCTGCTGCCTCATAGGGACCTTGAGTGGCTGCTTTCAAGCAAAATCTGTGCGACAATACACCCTGAGTCCAGCGCCATCCCTCCAGGCCCTGCCTCAACAGGATCGCCCCATGACCATCTTGATAGGACCAGTGAAGGTGGCAAGCTATCTTGACCAGCCAAGGATGATCAGACGGTATGAGGCAACCCGGATTGAACTCATTGCCGGCCAGGAATGGGCCGGCGATCTGGCAGAGATGATCAGCAATCAACTGGTGGCCGACGTGGGAAGTCTGCTCAAGCCCACTCCGGTCTATCTTTATCCTGTTACAATAGCTGGTATTGAGGGAAGAAGAGCTGCTATTGACATTCTTAGATTTGAGGGGTCAGAAGATAAGAGCGCCACCATTGAAGCTCGCTGGCTCCTCTTTGATCTGCAGGACAAATCCATTATCAAGGCGCATTCATCCCTGTTCCATGTGCCCCTTGCCGATGACAGCTATGCGTCTCTGGCAACAGCCTTGAGTCAGGGTCTCACCCTCCTTAGCCAGGAGATTGCCGAATCAGCCATCTCCTCGGAAAAATAAACAAGAAGGAATATCCTCGGACAAAAGAATGAAACCTCTCAACAAACAAATTACTCAAAGGTGTTTTGTCAACGCCCCTTGGCAGACACTGAAAACAGAATACCTGGATTTCTTTATTGAACACGGAATCCAACCTGAAATTGGCCTGGAAGGTACCTGTCTTTACGATGAAGACCCTCACGAATTCAAGCGGATCGCCGAAATTCTCCAAAAACACAAACTTGCCTGTACCCTCCATGCCCCTTTTTTTGATCTGGCATCCGGTGCTTTGGACCCTTATATTCTGGCAGCCAGTCGCGAAAAATTGCGGCGTGCCTTTGAACTTCTGGAAGTCTTTCGGCCGCGCTCTATTGTCTGCCATCTCCAGTTTGAGGAAAATAAACAAGGATACAAACTAGGAGAGTGGACAGCTACCGCTCTTGCCACCTGGCAAGAAGTTCTGCAAACGGCCACCAAGCATCAGGTGCCGATCATGCTTGAAAACACCTATGAAAAATCGCCCGCTGCCCATAAATCTATCCTGACACAGCTCAACTCACCCTATGCCGGATTCTGCCTTGACGTGGGCCATCTGTTAAGTTTTTCTCACTCGTCCTGGCAAGAGTGGCTGCCGGCGCTCTCGCCCTGGCTGGGACAATTACATCTGCATGACAATCATGGCGATCGTGACCAGCATCTGGCACCGGGACGGGGAAAGTTTGATTTCTCCGGTCTTTTCCAGTTCCTGCGCCAGCATGACCTCCATCCGCTCATTACCCTGGAACCTCACAGCCGGGAAGATCTATGGCAGGCCTTTGCCTATCTGGAAGAGACTGAGCTCCTTACGGGGATTTGAATTGGATTAATTATTAAACCATTGAACAAAAACATGACCAACTGACTTACCGGCTTTTGGATTTTTTCTTTTGTTCTTTACCATGAGTTCCGATAAGACAGAGAGGAAAAAGCAATCCTCTACCAGCAGCCGAAACTACCATTGAATCCAGATCTTATAAATATGACTGAAAACGTTCCCTCAGAAGGATCTGAGCAAACAGTGGTTCCGGAACAGGAAAAGCAACCACCCCCAAATCCTGTAAATTTATCCACCAAAGGCATATCCCCCCCCACCTCCCCTCTCGATAACAAGTTTCGAGATATGGATTTTCTGGTCGATGACACCTTTTATCGTTCAAGGACTCCCAAGGCAGTTCACTGGTCCATTGCCTGGTCAGATCTGATGATGACCATGTTCATCCTTTTTCTCACCATGTTTGTCTATCAATCGGCCCATGAAGATTTTCTGGTCAAAAAAAAGCCTGAAATTGTTGGCGGCTCAACCACTGACGCCATAGATATCAACAACACAGATAATAATGCATCTCTGCCATTTCCACCCATCCAGCAAGGGCTTCCTTTTATTACTGCCGGAACCATAAAAAAAGTGGAAACTGTTACCGGGGAGGCCATGAGCCCGGAAGAAGAAAAGAGGCTTTCCAGATCTGATATCCTTGAGAAGGCTGCAAAGAGAGAGCCCCACACAACAATCGACATTCATGACAACCAAGTTTTAACTTCGGAATCCAAGCCTGTCCTGCCGCAGGATAAACCTTCTCCCCCAGGTCCTGATACAGCAAAAACGCAGATACCTGCTGTCCCACTGGACGCCATCTACGACCTCAGCCAACAGGCATTGGACAAAAACAATCTCAAAAAATTTGCATCTATTGATCTTATCCCCGATAATACCATGCGTATCATCCTTACCGGTGATCTTCTTTTTAACACCGGCAAGGCTGACCTTTCAAAGGCAGCCAAAGAGTCTCTGCAAAAAATCGCAACCGCTATTAAGCAGACCCCTTTTATGATTAATGTTATTGGCCACACCGACAATCTCCCAATGCATTCAGAACGTTTCAACACAAACTGGGAACTCTCAGTGGCCAGAGCCAGCAGGGTTGCCCGTTTTCTCATTGAAGAAACAAACATGAATCCCAATCAATTTGTGGTCAGTGGCTATTCTTCCTTTCGTCCGGTAAAACCAAATACTAATGCGGAAAACAGGGCCAGCAACCGCCGGGTTGAAATTATTATCTCAAAAAAGCTGCCACCAGCAGCTCAGGCCAGTTCTGAAGACTTAGAGGCCGTCAAGAAATAACTTGACCTTTTATCCACATTTCTTTACGGACCCTTATGCCGTTCCGACTCTTCAATTGGCCATGTTATTTTTGAACAACGGCTTAAATGGCCTGTAGAGCCAGAAATAAGCGTCCAGCTCTGAATATCTTTTACCTAATGAGTTCCGGTCAATGAAAAATAAAAACCTTATCGGCTTGTTTCTCTGCAGTGCCCTTTTCATTCTGGGTTTCTCCATCAATGGCAATATCAGCCTCTATTTTAATATTTCAGGACTGCTGATCGTCTTTGGCGGGACCTTCGCTTCAACCCTGATCAGTTTCCGCATGGAACAACTGAGAATTGTGGCCAAGGTAATGCGATCGGCCTACACGACAGAGATCAAGAAAGAAACAGAAATCATTGAAATTCTCATCGACCTTTCCATCAAGTCGAGGATAGAAGGTATTTTATCTCTGCAGGAGAAAGAGAACGAGACATCCATTCTTTTTCTCCGCCGCGCCCTTGGTTGTCTGGTTGATGGCTTTCACAGCAGCCAAATCCGTGACATCTTAAGTACTGAGATGTATTTTTTCAAACTGCGGCGAGAGGATTCAGAACGCATCCTTCGTACTATTGCCGATTTTTTTCCGGCCTTTGGCATTATCGGTTCAGTAATCGGCCTTGTCTCCATGCTTGGTGGCATTGGTGATACCTCCATTATCCTGAAAGCCATCCCCGTTGCCCTCACCTCCACTCTTTACGGCATCCTTTTTTCCAATTATTTTTTTCTTCCTTTTGCGGCAAATCTGCGAGAGCGAACCAACCATGAGCTGCTCCTGCAGAAAATCATCATGGAGGGCGTCATCGCCATTGATTCGGAGATGAACTCCGTCATTCTCAAGACCAAGCTTGAATCCTTCCTCACCCCCTCCGAAAGAATCGAAAAGCTGGTGTCGTATCGAAAAATCAAGGAGCGTTTCAACATTCGGGAAGAGACAGAAGAAGGCCCGCGTGTTCATGACTAAGATAAAAAACCCCTTGGAGATCTACAAGGTCCTACCCAAAACAAACTGTGGTCACTGTGGTGTCCCTTCATGCATGGCCTTTGCCGCATCGGTGATTCAGGGTATGAAACCCCTGCAGGGATGTCCCTATCTGGACAAGAAGATTGTCGCGCAATTAAGCTCCCGGATTGTCAGGCGACGTTCCATGGCCGACGAACACGAAGAAGTCATCAGCAAACTGCAACAGGAAGTGCGCCATCTTGATTTTAGCCATGTTGCCCCACGCATTGGCGCCCAGTTAACAAACGGGAACCTGGCCATCAACTGCCTGGGAAGGGATTTTTTCATTAGCCCCCAGGGGGAAATGACCTCCAGCTGCCACGTCAATCACTGGCTCTATGTCCCCATACTGCATTATGTTCTGGATTGTCAGGGCATAGAGCCTAAAAATGATTGGGTTCCCTTTGGCGAGCTTCCCGGTGCTGCAGAATGGAGCCAGTACTTCACTCATCGCTGCGAAGAGCCGCTACGACAACTGACAGATGCCCACAGCGAACTGGTTTTTGAGATGTTTTTTCTTTTTGGTGCACAGGCAATGACCGCAACTGGCGGTGCGGATCATTCCCTGCTGATTATGCCCCTACCCAAAGTTCCTTTTCTGGTTAATTACTGGCAAGCCGAAGATGGTTTTCCCTCGGAATTGAACATCCTCGTCGACCGTTCTGCCGCACAGAATATAAATGCCCACTCCATCACCCTGCTTTCCCGCGGTATTGTCGAGATGTTTCGCCAGCTTATCGTCTCGCACAGCAAAGAGGGAAAATTGTTTTAAATATGACTATCTTACCAACAAACAAGTAGCGCAGTGAATAATCGACTTTTCATACTCTACCCATGAACCTACCTGCCTAATAAACTATATTCGTCAGACCTTGCCTATACTCCAGAAATAGGATAAAAATAAATAAGTTGAACATATATTATTTCTGATCAATAAAACCTCAGACACCTGCTTGAAGTCGCTCTGGTCATCAATTACAGGCGCATTGCATGGTGTCGTGACACTGGTTACCACAGACTTTAAGGAAATACTCTCTGAGAGTATTTCCTTGTTACTTTCCTTGTTACAGTAAAAAGACTGCCGCAATTCATATTATTTAACATTCTGCCTACCGATTGACTAGAACGGCACATACATTATATCGGCAGATATAGTTTGGATGGCCTTCTTTCCTGGTTGATGATCAAGGAGCAAACCGACCTTAGAAGATTATTATTGATACTTGCGCTGGATATTCTTCAGAAGCGGGGAAATTAAGTCTCTTGAACCCTATCACAACGTCTCCTATTGAGGAGGCATTGTGATAGGATTCAAGAGAAAACTGAAACTGAGGCAACTATGACAGATCAAACCCGTGTTAGTCATCCCCTCTACAATCTTCTCCCCACGGAAATTGAAGGCTTTAATTCCTTGGCCGAACTGGCTCTGGATATGCACTGGTCGTGGAATCATGCTACCGATGAAGTATGGCGGCAGCTTGATTCCGAACTGTGGGAGATCACGCATAACCCCTGGGTTGTTCTGCAGACGGTCTCGCGCGATCGGATCGAACGTGTTCTGGCCGATTCCGTTTTTCGTAAAAACGTTGACGGCCTGGTGCAGTCCATGCGCGAAGTGGCGGGGGTTCCTGCGTGGTTTCAGCAGAATCATCCGCAGAGCTCCCTGACCTGCGTGGCCTATTTCAGCATGGAATTCATGTTGAGTGAAGCCTTGCCCATCTACTCGGGCGGGCTTGGCAATGTTGCCGGCGATCAGCTCAAAGCTGCCAGCGATCAGGGCGTGCCTGTAGTCGGTGTGGGGTTACTGTACCAGCAAGGTTATTTCCGTCAGGTGATCGACAAGGACGGAATGCAACAGGCCCTCTTCCCTTATAACGATCCCGGACAGTTACCGATCACTCCTTTGCGCCAGGCGAACGGTGAGTGGTTACGGCTGGAGATCGACTTACCTGGTTACTCGGTCTGGCTGCGTGCCTGGCAGGTCCAGGTCGGTCGGGTCAAACTTTACCTGCTGGACAGTAATGACGCGGCTAATTTCCCGGCGCATCGCGGCATTACCAGCGAGCTCTATGGCGGCGGGCCGGAGCTTCGCCTCAAGCAGGAAATGCTCCTTGGTATCGGCGGCTGGCGGCTGCTTCGTGCTCTTGGTATCCAACCGGAGGTTTGTCATCTGAATGAAGGACACGCGGCCTTTGCCGTGTTAGAACGGGCCTGCAGTTTCATGGAAGAGACCGGGCAGCCCTTCGAAGTCGCGCTGGCCGCAACCAGGGCCGGTAACCTCTTCACCACCCATACCGCAGTGACTGCAGGCTTTGACCGTTTTACTCCTGCCCTCATTGAGCAATACCTCGGGGGGTATGCCGAACAGAAGCTCGGTATCTCCCTTCATGACCTGCTGGCCCTCGGCCGTCGAAACCCGAACGATCCGTCGGAGAGTTTCAACATGGCCTATCTGGCGATCCGCGGCAGCGGGGCTGTTAATGGCGTGAGCCGCCTGCATGGGAAAGTCAGCCGGGACATCTTTCAGCCTCTTTTTCCGCACTGGCCGCAGGATGAGGTGCCCATCGGACACGTGACCAACGGAGTCCACATGGGAAGCTGGGACTCGGCTCAGGCCGATGACCTGTGGGCAGAAGCCTGTGGACAGGATCGCTGGCTGGGAACGACGAAAACCCTTGAACATGATATCCGTTGCGTCTCTGATGTCACCCTGTGGCAATTCCGCATCGCCACCAGCAAGTCCCTTGTTGAGTTTGCCCGTGAGAGATTGTCCCGGCAGCTCGCTATCGCCGGTGCGTCGCCCGAGGCGGTTGAGGCGGCAAAATATCTCTTTGATCCCAACACATTGATACTGGGCTTTGCCCGCCGTTTTGCGACCTACAAAAGACCGAACCTGCTATTGCACGATCCGGAGCGACTGCTTCGGCTGTTAAGCAACCCACAACGACCGGTGCAACTCATCCTTGCCGGCAAGGCCCATCCAGCAGACCCTGCAGGGCAGGCACTGATTCATGAATGGATAAATTTCATCCGTCAGGCGAAGACCCGTGCGCACATTATTTTCCTGAGCGACTATGATATGTTGATTACAGAACATCTGGTGCAGGGGGTGGATGTCTGGATCAATACGCCACGGCGCCCCTGGGAGGCGTGTGGCACGAGCGGCATGAAGGTGCTGGTTAATGGTGGCCTCAATCTCTCAGAATTGGACGGCTGGTGGGCGGAAGCCTATACGCCTGAAGTGGGGTGGGCGTTGGGTGATGGGCAGGAACATGACCATGATCCAGCCTGGGACGCTGTTGAAGCCGAGGCGCTCTACACCCTGCTTGAACAAGAGGTAATTCCGGAGTTTTATGCCCGTGACGAGCGCGGCATTCCCACGGCCTGGGTAGCGAGGATGCGAGAAAGCATGGCGCGGTTGACACCACAATTCTCTGCCGATCGAGCGGTGCGTGAATACACTGAGCAACGTTACCTCCCGGCTGCGGACGCCTATCGTAAGCGCGCTGCCAACAATGGGGAAAAGGGTCAAGAAATAGTAAATTGGCAGCGGGCAATTGCGCAGAACTGGCCGAATCTGCGCTTCGGCGAACAGAAGGTGGAGCTCAAGGGCGACCAACTCCTTTTTGAGGTTCAGGTCTATCTCAATGAGCTTGCTCCTCAGGCAGTACGTGTGGAGCTTTACGCCGATGGGATAAGTGGCGGCGCAGCGGTACACCAGGAAATGAAGTATGTCCGTCCACTGGTCGGCGCGTCAGGAGGCTATCTCTACAGCGTGGCTGTTTCCGCTGCCCGCCCAGCAGCAGACTTTACGGCACGCCTGATACCGTACTTTGAAGGGGTAACGATCCCATTGGAAGAAGCACGAATCCTTTGGCAGCACTGAGCTGATTGAGGAATAAATTTTAGATTCACGCAGGCCAAACCGTATCCCGCTGATCGAGTTCATCCGCAAGGTCGACACGGCCATCCATCCGATGGCATTGGACCTCACTCAGATGCCGGCCAGGAAGGTCATCTATAGCAAAAATTTCCTCATCCTGTTTTGGTTCGTAAAAGGTTGCGAGAGTTAAAGCAATCTTTACATCGATTACAGTGTAAGGTGTCCAGTAAACAAGGAGATAGAGAATGGCCAAGGAAGAAATCATGACAATATCCAATGCATTCGCCGAGAGCGTCATCAACACAGTGCGCGAACCCCTGATTTCTCTTGACCAGGACCTCCGGGTGGTCACCGTCAGTCGTTCCTTCTATGAATTTTTCCATGTTAAACCTGAAGAGACCGTGGGACAGCTGATCTATGACCTGGGTAACAAGCAGTGGGATATTCCTAAGCTGCGGGAACTACTGGAAACCATCCTTCCCGAACAAACCAGCTTTGATAACTACGAGGTCGAACACGATTTTGCCACCATCGGCCGCCGCACAATGCTGCTGAATGCCCGCCAGATTGAACAAGCCTGGGGCAAGGAGAGGATCATCCTCCTGGCCATTGAGGATATCACCGAGCGTAAGGAGATAGAGGCCGGCTTGGAAACAACCCGCAAAGAACTGGCAGTTATAAAACAGGCAGCGGATACGGCCCATGCATTCGCTGAGAGCGTCATCAACACAGTGCGCGAACCCCTGATTTCTCTTGACCAAGACCTCCGGGTGGTCACCGTCAGCCGTTCCTTCTATGAGTTCTTTAAGGTGAATCCTGAAGAGACCGTGGGCCAGCTTATCTATGACCTGGGCAACAAGCAGTGGGATATTCCCAAGCTGCGGGAACTACTGGAAGACATCCTCCCTGAACAGACCAGCTTTGATAACTATGAGGTCGAACACGATTTTGCCACCATCGGCAGGCGCACCATGCTGCTGAATGCCCGCCAGATTGAACAAGCCTGGGGCAAGGAGAGGATCATCCTCCTGGCCATTGAGGACATCACCAAGCGCAAAGAGATAGAGGCCGGGCTGGAAACGACCCGTAAAGAACTGGCGGTTATAAAACAGGCAGCGGATGCGGCCCATGCATTCGCCGAGAGCGTCATCAACACGGTGCGTGAGCCCCTGATCTCTCTGGATCAGGACCTGAGGGTGGTCACTGTCAGCCGTTCCTTCTATGAATTCTTCAAGGTAAGTCCTGAAGAGACCGTGGGCCAGCTTATTTACGACCTGGGCAACAAGCAGTGGGATATCCCCGGGCTGCGGGAACTGCTGGAGACCATCCTTCCCGAACAGACCAGCTTTGACAACTATGAGGTTGAACACGATTTTGCCACCATCGGCCGCCGCACAATGCTGCTGAATGCCCGCCAGATTGAACAAGCCTGGGGCAAGGAGAGGATCATCCTCCTGGCCATAGAGGACATCACTGAGCGCAAGCAACTGGAAGACCTGCTGGGTGAATCTGAATTTCGCTATCGGCGCATTTTCGAGACCGCAAATGACGGAATCGTGCTCCTCGAAAAACAGGAAGGGCATATCGTCCATGCGAATCCTGCCGCCGAAAAGATGTTAGGCTATTCCGAAGAGGAGTATGTCGGGAAAAAGCTGCACGATATCGGCGTATCACTCGGCACGTCTGATTTTCCAACGCTCATGCAGACTTTGGACCAGATCGGCATTCTTAATTACGCGGATGTTCCGGTCAGAACCAAGTCCGGGGACTATATCGATACGGATATATATATGGTCGACAGGGCAATCCTGGCCCAATGTAATATCCGTGATGTCAGTGAACGGAAACTGGCCGATATGATACTTGAAGATGAGAAGGTGTTCATTGAAAATGCACTGAATACATTGAAAGACGTATTCTTTGTCTTTGATCTAGAGGGAAAATTTATTCGCTGGAATAAGACATTAAATGTGGTCACCGGCTACCTCGACACGGAACTTGCGTTGATGAAGCCTACTGATTTGTTCAGAGATGACGACATCAAGAAAATAGCAGTGGCCATACAAACCGCAGTGAGAAAAGGCAGTGTCAGTGTCGAGGCGCTACTGGTCACCAAAGACGGACGGAAAATCCCTTATGAATTCAATGCAGCGCTGCTGAGGGATGCTCATGGTAAATCCATAGGTGTAAGTGGTGTAGGCAGAGACATCACCGAACGAAAACAAGCAGAGGTGGACCTGCAGACGGCGCTGGTAAAAGCTCACGAGGGAGAAATCAGGTGGAAGGCCATCATGAGTTCAATGGGAGAAGGGCTCAGTATCCAGGATCTCGACTTTATGATTACCTACCAGAATCAAGCACTGAAAGATTTAGTTGGTGACCATATAGGCGAGCACTGCTACACGGCTTATGAAAATCAAGACCACGTTTGTGAAGGGTGCCCTATAGCGATGGCTTTTAGAGACGGAGGGATTCATCAGGCGAAGCGATCCGCTACTATCGGCAAGCAGACAGCAGTGCATGTTGAGATTACTGCATCACCCTTACTGGATCTTGACGGGAATGTCGTGGCCGGGATAGAGCTGATAAGGAATGTCACCGAGCAAAAAAAACTTGAAACCCAGCTCCGTCAATCCCAGAAGATGGAGGCTGTCGGCACTCTGGCCGGTGGGGTTGCCCACGATTTCAACAATATCCTCAATGTGATCCTCGGATATGGCGCCATGGTCATGGACACCTTAGCAGCTGGCAGTCAGTCAAAGGATGATATGCATGAGGTGCTCCTGGCCGCCGAAAGGGCAGCTGTTCTCACCAAAAGACTGCTTATCTTCAGCAGAAAACACCTTGTTGAAATGAAGCCCGTTAATATCAATGTTCTTATCTTCGACCTGCAAAAAATGCTGCTCCAGGTTATCAGAGAGAGTATTGACTTTAATCTGGACCTTACAGATTATCCCTTGATAGTGCAGGCTGATGGAGGGCTGTTAGAACAGGTGCTGATCAACCTTGCCGCCAATGCCAGGGATGCCATGTCAGCAGGTGGCCGGCTGACGATCGGCACCGGCCTTGAGGAAGTAGATGAAGAATATGTTGCAGCCTATGGATATGGTAAGCCCGGGAGGTATGCTCTTATCACAGTTGCCGATACAGGACAAGGAATGGATGCAGAAACGCAGAAGAAAATATTCGATCCTTTTTTTACCACAAAAGGTATTGGCGAAGGGACAGGACTCGGCCTGGCTATCTCCTACGGAATCATAAAACAGCATGGCGGTTACATCAAGGTCTACAGCGAACCAGACGAAGGCACGGTATTCAAAATATATCTTCCTCTAAGTGACGAAGTTCCCTCCCTGAACACGAAGACAGAAGATGTTGTCCCTGTCAAGGGCGGACATGAAACAATCCTGGTGGCAGAGGATGACGCTGCCCTGAGGAAATTATCAAGGATAGTGCTGGAGTCCTTCGGCTACACCGTTATTACCGCAGAGGATGGGGAAGATGCGATCGAAAAATTCATGGAGGACAGGGAACATATCGGTCTCGTCCTACTGGACATGATCATGCCGAAAAAAAACGGCAAAGAGGTTAGCGAGGCGATAATGAAGGTTTGTCCCGGGATGAAAATAGTCTTCATGAGCGGCTACACCATGGAGATTGTCACAAACAAAGAATTGATTGAGGCCGGTTTTGACTTCATTCGAAAGCCTTTTCGGTCAAAAGACCTTTTGGCAAAGGTGCGGGAGATTTTGGACAAATGAATGAAAAAATATTGCTGGTCGACGATGAAGAAGCAAATCTCAGGCTGCTCACCCAGTGGCTCATTCCCTTGGGCTACGACATTGAACTTGCCTTAAACGGCGAAGAAGCGGTGCAAAAGGCCAGGGAGAGCCGACCTGACTTGATCATTCTTGATATCATGATGCCGGTCATGGATGGCTACGAGGCCTGCAGGGTTTTAAAAACAGACCAGATGACCAGGAATATACCGATAATCATGGTGACAGCGCTGCACGAAAGGGAATCAAAACTCAAAGGGCTCACGGTCTCTGCAAATGATTTTCTTTCCAAGCCTATCGATCAGGCCGAATTAACCATCCGGGTCAAAAACCTTCTCAAAATCAAGTCCTTTGAAGACTTTATGCTCAGGCATAATCAGATCCTTGAAGAGGAGGTGCGGGAAAGGACCCAGGACCTTAAGAATATGAGCACCGAGATGGTGCTGAAACTAACGTCAGCCGCGGAATTTCGTGATACGGACACCGGTGCTCATATAGCGAGAATTGGGTTTTATGCCGGCAAGATGGCAGAGGCGCTAGGGATGCTGGCGGACTTTATTGAGACGATAACTTATGCGAGCCCACTGCATGACATCGGCAAGATCGGGATCCCGGACAGCATCCTCTTAAAGCCTGGTTCTCATACACAGTATGAATCTGAGATCATGAAGACGCATGCCGCCATGGGTGAGAAAATCCTCTCGGGATCAAACTATTCCGGTATTCAGATGGCTGCCTCCATTGCCTTTACTCATCACGAACGGTGGGACGGCAGTGGTTATCCAAGAAGGCTCAAAGGCGAAGAAATACCTCTTGAAGGCAGGATCGTCATGCTCGTCGACCAGTATGACGCGCTACGGAGTCAAAGGCCCTACAAACCTGCTTTTGACCACCAAAAGACCTTCCAGATTATTACCAAGGGTGACGGCAGGACCATGCCGGAACATTTTGATCCGGTGGTCCTTAAAGCCTTCAAGGAGTTAGCACCAGTATTTGCTGAGATATTCGATCAGCACCAATAGGGGCAGAAGGCGGTACAGATGGATCTTTATGCCGAGGAAAGAATGGCGTGAAACGGCTTTACCTTTACCGGCGTAGCGGGCTTTTACATTTGCCACGTGCCTGTGTCTTCAGAACGTTTTGCAGCTGATTATACGGCACGAGTGAAACCGTATTGTGAAGACGTGGAAATCCCATAGGAAGATGAACGCGTTCTGTGGCAGCGCAGAGCTGCTTGGCGAAAAAAATGTCAGGACAAAAACGATAGTGCAACCAATAAATCATGGCTCTGTTTTATTCGTAAAATCGTTGGCGGATGGTATAGGTCCGACAAAGAGGAGATGATTGGTTTATGAGTAAAAGTGGCGACGGTAAGATTGGCTTGTGGGGAGTTGTTTCTCTTGGTGTCGGCGGGATGGTCGGGGGTGGAATTTTTGCGGTGCTGGGATTGGCGGTGCAATTGGCGCACGGCGGTACGCCAGTGGCCTTTGCACTGGCGGGTGTGGTGGCGATGCTGACGGCGTATTCGTATGCGAAGCTTTCTGTTGCGTATCCCAGTCGCGGGGGAACCGTTACCTTTCTCGATCGCGCCTTCGGAGCCGGTATGTTTACCGGCAGCCTGAACGTGTTGTTGTGGCTGAGTTATATTGTGATGCTGTCGCTTTATGCGCTGGCCTTCGGTGGTTATGGCGCGACCTTTCTACCGGAGGTGTGGCAGGCGACCGGCAAACATGTCCTGATCAGTCTCAGCGTCATCCTCATTACCGGCATGAATCTGCTCAGTGCCGAGTTGATCGGGAAAGCGGAGGATTGGATCGTAGGCCTCAAAGTGGTGATCCTGTTGGTATTCGTCGGCACCGGTCTGGTCGGCGTCAAGGCTGCCCAGATTGCACCCGGATCGTGGTCACCGCCGCTGCAGTTGGCAGCAGGCGGGATGATAATTTTTCTCGCTTATGAAGGGTTCGAATTGATCGCCAATACCGCCGGCGACGTCCGGGATGTGGCGCGGACGCTGCCACGCGCCTATTATATCGCGGTCGGATTCGTGATTGTCTTATACGTGTTGGTCGCACTTGTTACCGTGGGAAATCTTGCCGTGGACAAAATTGTGGCGGCCAAGGATTTTGCCCTGGCGGAAGCGGCTCGACCCTTTCTCGGTCAAAGCGGTTTCACGCTGATTGCAATCGCGGCGATGTTATCCACCGCTTCTGCCATCAATGCCACACTCTACGGCGCCGCCCGGTTGAGTTACTGCATTGCCAGCGACGGTGAATTGCCGGCCATGCTGGAGCGGAAAGTATGGGGTGAACCGATGGAAGGACTGTTGATTACCGCCGGGGTGACACTATTTATGGCCAACACATTTGATCTGACCAGTATTGCGACGCTGGGCAGTGCCGGATTCCTGTTGATCTTTGCCGCCGTGAACGCAGCCAATGCGCGGCATGCCCTATACACGAAAAGCCATGGCTGGATTTCGACTACCGGGGCCATTACCTGTCTGGCAGCGCTGGGCGCGTTGATCTGGCAGACGGCACGGACCGGGCCCATGAAGTTGTGGGTACTGGCAGCCATGATCGCCTTGGCGGTGATGATCGAGGGTGGTTACCGGCTGGCAAAAAGGGAAATCCGATTGCATGAATAAGCAACCGGTCGTGAGGCTTTACAATTCACTGCTGATCCTGGCGACTAATGTCGGTTCAATCAGCAACTCTTTGCTGCAAACCGCTGGAGCAGAAGAGACGTGTGAATGTAAATTGACGGAAGGTCAGCGGGAGCCACTATGAAGAACCAAACCAGTCCTGCGAACGTCGGCGCGGTGGTCTCGGTGCGGGGCAGTGTTGTCGATATACGCTTTGATTCGCAGTTACCGCCCATTTACTCGTTGCTGCAGGCGCAGGAGGGGGAAATTGCCATTGAGGTCTTAACGCAACTTGACGCCCATCACGTGCGGGGCATCGCGCTGACCCCCACCCAGGGCCTCGCCCGAGGTATGGCAGTGGAAGACACGGCCGGGCCACTTACGGCGCCGGTCGGCAAGGGAATTCTGTCGCGCATGTTCGATGTCTTTGGTAATGCCATCGACCGCCAGGATGCACCGAACGATATCCAATGGCGCTCGGTGCACCGGGCACCGCCTCCTTTAGCACGGCGTTCGACCAAGTCTGAGATATTTGAGACCGGGATAAAGGTCATTGATGTGCTCATGCCGCTTGAACGCGGCGGCAAGGCCGGACTCTTTGGCGGGGCGGGCGTGGGCAAGACGGTGCTGCTTACCGAAATGATCCACAACATGATCGGACACCAGCAGGGCGTCAGCATTTTTTGCGGAATCGGTGAACGCTGCCGTGAAGGCGAGGAGCTTTACCGCGACATGAAGGAGGCAGGTGTGCTGCCGAATATGGTGATGGTCTTTGGGCAGATGAACGAGCCGCCGGGCAGCCGTTTCCGCGTGGGTCACGTGGCCTTGACGATGGCCGAGTATTTCCGGGACGACGAACACCGCGATGTGCTGCTGCTCATCGACAACATCTTCCGCTTTATTCAAGCCGGTTCGGAGGTGTCCGGCCTGATGGGGCAGATGCCGTCCCGTCTGGGCTATCAGCCGACCATGGGCACCGAGTTGTCGGGACTGGAGGAGCGCATCGCCAACACCGATACCGGCGCCATTACCTCCATCCAGGCGGTCTATGTGCCGGCGGACGACTTTACCGATCCGGCGGCAGTCCATACCTTCTCCCATCTTTCGGCCTCCATCGTGCTCTCGCGCAAGCGGGCAAGTGAAGGTCTCTATCCGGCCATTGATCCGCTCCAATCCAGTTCCCGGATGGCCACGCCGGGCGTTATCGGCGAGCGCCATTATGTCCTCGCCCAGGAAATCAGACGGACGCTTGCCCAATATGCAGAGCTCAAAGATATCATTGCCATGCTCGGCCTTGAGCAGTTGTCGCCGCAGGACCGTAACGTAGTCGCCCGCGCCCGCCGCTTGGAGCGCTTTCTGACCCAACCGTTTTTCACGACCGAGCAGTTTAGCGGACTCAAGGGCAAGCTCGTCAGCCTTGTCGATGCGCTGGACGGCTGTGAACGCATCCTCCAAGATGAATTCAAAGATTACCCGGAGAGCGCACTCTACATGATCGGAACGATTGATGAAGCCGAGGGAAAAGCTCAAACCGGCAAACCTGCAGCAAAGACCAAATCTGAGTTCACAACCGGGGTCAGCAATGACTCTACGTCCGAGTCCGATCCTGAACTGGAGGTCAAACATGCAACCGACACGTATGAATCTTAAAATCCTTCTGTAAGGCTTTGGGCAATGCAGAGAGTTTTTGCAAGAACACAACTTATCTAATGTTGAGCTTATTCCAGTAGAATCTACCGCAAAAGCAGCAATACTAGCTTCAAAAGATGATAGTGCTG
>JAQVER010000117.1 GCA_028697885.1 Desulfocapsaceae bacterium | reverse complement strand
AGGATCTTGTGGGTGTTTTTGAATTAAGCTGTTACTCAGCTGGAATCTGCAAATCATAACCCGCTTCTGTTTTGCCAACGTGACTATTGCAATGGTTCCAATAGAAAAAAGCCCTGTTTAAAATCATATATTTCAAAAGCTCCGCGCCTGATAAGATGACGAAAAGGAAGAAAGATTAAATAGCTCTTCACTTTTTGAGCAAATATCTTACCCCGATTCCCTGTAGTTCAACCGCACCATTTTTTATATGAGCGCGCTTAGGGACTCTGCATATCCGGGATAATCACCTCACAGCTCACGATGAGATTATGGAAATGCAAAAAACAAGCATTTATCTCAAAATGAACACAGTTTTGATAAGTTGCATATTAGACATTTCGTAAAACAACAGAACCGGCAACATTTTAAAAAGGCCCAAATTGCCATTCTTTTCTTACCTTGCCAAGGCTTGAGAACAATTGCAACTTTCTCAAAAAAAAATCATTTCTGGGGACAAACCTCTCTCAATCGACCCCGGCACACAACTGTCGGAGCAATTACTGGCTCTTTTTCGCTGGTCCTTGAATCGGTATGTTATCCTGAATTATTTTTGCCAATCGTCCGATAAAGAGAGTGTCTGGTTTTTCCCATAATCGATTTCAAGAGATTGTAATCCACTCTGCAGTGTGATCCAGCACGGTGTTTGATAAATGATGAAGAGCTCATCTGTGAAAACTGGGTTTTCAGTGTTGAGGCAGATCAGAGGGCTATTGGGGTTGGCGAAAATCATGAATGCTCGGTAGCTTGTGTGCCAACCGCACAAATTCAAGCTACCACAAGATTTAAAATAAATGTTTAAAGGCTATCGTCGTCGTTTTCCTCGGTCGTGATGTCTTTAACATGTGTCGAATTGGTTATGACTGCGTCGTAAATCAACTTATCTACAGAGAGTTAAAACATAAAATCATAGGGTGTCGATCCGGATGAAGAAAAGCAAAATTAATCAAAGGAAGTTATTGATTAGCGATACTTCCGAAGATGTACAGGAGAGTAATGTATCAATACAGAGATCGATAAAGTCAGTAACAGATCCTGAGCTTCAGCTCAATACGAAATCAGAATTGGTATATTACCTTAATTTTCCAGAAAATTATGATCCTGCAGTTGCATACCCTCTAATTTTTTCTATTGACGGCTATGGCGGGCACCCCACATCTGAATATCAATCCAAAAAACTACGACCATATCTGAGCAAAAAATACGACTCAATAGTAGTTGGGGTCTCGTATCATGGCATTAATCGTACTGGGGATGTAGTCGAATTTTCGCCTGAGACGTGGGAAAATATTTTCGATTTGCAACCAGGAGAATTTAATAAACTGTTTATTGCCGGTAAACCAATGGAGGAAATTTTGGATAAAATTTTCGCTTTTTTAGTCGAGCGAAAAATATCACGACTTTCACCCTTATTGGCATTGAAGTCGAGTTTGCCGGACAAATACTCTTCATTTGGCTTTTTACCCGCGATAGAACATCTACATGTTTTATATGATATACTATCAAACTACAAAATCAAACTATCAGAAATAAATATACTGGGAACATCGTATGGAGGATATATTGCCTTATTGATAGGGAAATTTGCCCCTCATACATTCAATATTATCATTGATAATTCAGGTTTTGTAGCGACACAGTTTTCAGAAATTCATCCATCTCTGGTTGCAAGTAGTTCCAGTTATATGCGAATGTTCAATGGTAAAAGATATGAGATCCCTGCAACAACAAAATCAATATGGGAAAACAACGAATTTTCAAAGAACTATTTTTCTGATGCTCACAGAATGATAAGAAATGTCACTCTAAGGGAGCATATGACTCAATCTGATACAAAATATTATTCATATCACTCTCAGCAAGACGCTATTGCCTTGATAACCGATAAACAATTATTTTGTGAGGGGCTGGAGGAATTTGCCTATATTGATTTTACAAAGGTCACGGATAAAGAAATTGATGGTTCTTTATTCAAAAATCTCAATCATGGCATGAATGCTTCTTTGCGACAACTTTATGATATTTCATTTAATAAGAACGAATTATTGAATAGGCCACATGCTTACCAAACAGATTTTCACCGTAACTCTAGGCATGTATTTGATTGTTTGAGTAAAAAATATGAATTTGCATATAGCATGGAAGGAGGACTGGAAGTGAAGGTCTCTCCAAAGAAAATAAGCCCATCGATAATGAAAACTAAAAGTAGTATTGAAGATCAAAACATTCCAATAAATACAACTATAAAAAATGAAATGAAAAGCCAGAACACGACTACTCTTACGTTAAACCATCTGCCCCGTTCATACCAAAACGATATATTTAATCAAAATCTTGCATATTTTAAAAAAAATCATCCATCACTTTACAATATGGTAATAAATCATAAATGTGAAGAGTACTGGCTGTGCAGTAATCCTGATGGTAGCCCGAATATTTATGAAACCAAGAGCAATGTACCCTTGTATAAGGTTTATGATAAAAAGTCGTTTTTTGAAATTATTAACAAAAATATTTTAAACATCTCTGCAAATTCGATACTCCCTGTTGCATTCGTGGGTGGAGGTGATAATCGCTGGAAAATCAATAGTCCTATTCAATGTCAAATGCTTAATGATTTGTTCGAGAAAGGAATATTTAATAAATTGGGAGTTCGTTATGATGACCTTTCGCCTCTAAAAAATTACAAAAATGACTTTATCCCACTGATTAGAATTTATGGAATTGGTTTAGGATACCATATAACAGAGTTGATCAGGGCAAAGAACATTGCCTATATGACCATCTATGAACCACACCTTGATCTTTTTTATACCTCTTTATTTACGGTCCCATGGAGCCTTGTTTTTAAATATTTTGATGCTAAAGGCAAGGGGGTTAATCTTATTGTTGGGGGCACGCCTGACAATGCTGTTATTAATAATATGAATTTTATAAAAAATCGACTCATGCCGCTTACGAGTTATTTTTACCGTTTTATTCACCTTAATTCTGAAGAATCAAAAGAGCTTATAAAGAAAGAACCTCAATCGGATTCCGTTGAAAGATCACAGTCGGATGCTGGTTGGTACGAAGATCAAAGATCTGGTTTTTATCTCAGTGCAAGAAATATTAAGAAAAATAATAAATTTTATACAGGACATCGAACCAAAATTCCGTTTCGAGCTTTTGTCGTTGGCAGTGGTCCTTCACTTAATGAGTCGATTTCGTATATACAAAAACATCAACATGACGCTCTTATTTTCTCCTGCGGTTCTGCACTTACTCCATTACTAAAAGCTGGAATTGTTCCTGATTATGAAATAGTTCAAGAACGAACGTGGCATTTCCCAAAGCATGAAGAAAAACATGATCTTGATTTAGTAAAAAAGATATCGCTTCTTAAACTTAATGTCGTAAGCCCTAAAATTGATCATTATTATAAAGAGACCCTTGTTTTTCAAAAATTCAGAGATCCAGGCTCTTCATTTTTAGATGAAAATTATGCAGTAACCACAGCTGTAAACCCTACGGTTACCAATGCTGGTATTGCTATCTGTGCAGCGTTGGGCGCAAAAGAGGTCTATCTTTTTGGTGTTGATTATGGTGCGCCGATAGATAGTAAAAAAATGCATGCATCTAACACTCTCCATGATCATTCTGCAGTAGATGATAGTGTGGAGTCAAAAGCTACATCC
The DNA here is from genome assembly GCA_028697885.1 of Desulfocapsaceae bacterium. Classification (GTDB taxonomy): domain Bacteria; phylum Desulfobacterota; class Desulfobulbia; order Desulfobulbales; family Desulfocapsaceae; genus UBA2270. The sequence continues at coordinate 6,111 of JAQVER010000117.1, read as the reverse complement.
GATCTTCCAGGAAATCTTGGATCTGTCATACGTACTACAGGAGTGTTGACATGGTCTTTACAGACGACCGAAATGAAAATAGCCGAATACCCTAAAATAAGATGGTATAACGTTGGCGAAGGCGCTCTTATTGCTGGGGCAATTCCAACAAAAGTAGCAGACTTACCAAGAAAATATCAAAAAAAGTTATCAAAACCGGACTTACGCATACAAATATCTAACTGCTTCAATAATAATTATTCACCTGATGAAATCCTTCATAGATTAAAAACTGTACAGATGGCTCAAATTGAGGAGTATTTCGAATCTTTGCTTGGTTTCACTGCTGCAACTCCGCAGACCAGAGAGGAGATTATCAATGTCCTCACAATATTATATGAAGCAGTAAATGTAGGGAAACATCAAACAAACTTTTTACCATCATCTCTACTACCATATGGTTTCATGCAGTTTATTACCAGCGTATATATGCAATGCTCGATGGAACCAACAGATAGCGGGGCTGCTCAGTTTTTTGAAGCATCCAAAGATATCCTGTCACAGTATATAGATAAGATACGAACAGATCTCCAAAGAATACTAGACTATATTGAGCGTGATGAAGAGACTGAATTACTCAATACATGGTGAAAAAAAGTGAAAACTACTGAACAATACCTAATGCGGAAAATATTTGTCCGTAAATCTTTAAGGTTCGCTCTTTAGCTAAATTGACGCTCTTTCTGTACTTATTTACAGATTCATCTGTTTCATGGAGTGATGTCGAAATCTTATTAACCAGATCATCAAAAAACAAGCCGTCAATAGTTACACAGCGATTTCTTAGACCGAGAGAGTCGTAAGCATATTGAACTCTGTCCAATGCAGCCAATCCTACAATTGGTTTTATCATTGCCATATTACATACATTAGCATGATATCTCATTCCTAGGATCAGGCTGCTATTCTTATAAATTGAAAACAGTAAGTGCGCACCTTCATCATACTGAATGCAAGGTGCAATAGTGATAAATTGTCGAACTAAAAAATCATCCACTTTACTTAGCAGTTCACTTATCGCCTTCAGATCACTATGAATATGCGGAATTAAAACTACATTAAGTTTTTCTTGGGTAATAAGATAGGTAAGAGATTTTGCAAGTTGGTCGTAATAGCTCTGCGTATCAATATCGCCACGCAAACTGCTTTTCATGGCTAATTGGTCGTTTGTTATATTGACTGCGGCGTACCGTCTATTAGTAATTAGGATTGGAGATTCAATCGGTTCGTAAAAATAGCCATTATCTAATATCTCTTCCATGTGTTCCAGGTAATGCTCACCGATCTCCTTCTTAAATGAATTTACTGAGCCATCGTTTCTCAAAGCAATCTTAATTTTAGGCTGTGCACACAGTTCATCAAGGAATGTTCTCAACTTGGCAATATTTCCTTCTGGTACCTCTCTATGGGGATTGCAGCCTATGCTACATATTAATAACGGTGTCGTGAGCTTTTTGAGCAAACCAGGGTGAATATCGATTGTCGTCCCGGTAGCACTGTCTTTCACCCAGTAATCGAGAAACCCTCCACCGCCAATTACCAACAAATCGAATGTATTTGCGAAGTCAATGAATTGCTGGTTGAATTCACATTTGTCTTCGAGCTTATAATTTTTATAAAACTTTCGGATTTCCAAGCGCTGAATTTCGTATCGGTTAAAAAATGAGTCAAGAATTCGTTTGAACCCCATATGGCTTGCATTGTCACCAATGTTTCCAAGAAAAGATGCAACATGTAAAATCTTCATTTTACTTGTTCCGTTTTTATTAAGTACTCGGCATATTGCCAATCTTTTTCATCATCTATATCAAGATTGACAACACCATTCATAATAAATGCAGATGCCTCTGGAATAGTGTAACTTTGAACCCTCCTTAAAAGGTTTATTTCAGCCAGATACAATGCACCATTGTGTTCATAGGCCGCTGGCATATCCTGTCGCCTAAGTTGCTGCCGAGATTCTTGAAATGATGCGAGGTGTGAACCATTGATGAGGTGATACATAAACATTGGATGTTTTTTTAGTTTAGCAACGGAAATCATCATTCCGCATTCTTGATCAAGACAAGTGGTGATAATGTTATCTATATCCTCGGAAGTTCTGAACGGCGATGTGGGTTGAAGGAGTAATAAATAATGAAATTGCTCCTTAATTTGAGACAAAGCATGCATAATCACATCCATGCTCGAGGTTTCATCTTCTGCCAGGTAAGCAGGACGAGTAAAAGGAACTTCACATTTAGCCGCTCTGGCAGTTTCAATTATTTCGGTATCGTCAGAGCTAAGGATTAATCGATCAATATATTTACTTTCTAAAGCCGCATCTATTGTCCAGCAGATCAAAGGTTTTCCACCTAATAATTTAATATTCTTTTTTGGAATTCCTTTTGAGCCTCCCCTGGCTGTTATTAAAGCGAGAATTTTTTTCTGGTTATACATGACTTATCTCAATTTACATCTCTGAACAATTTTTGGTTCGATACTTTCCAGACATCTTTCTCCAAGGCCTTCATAAACTGTTTAGCACTATCTCCTATTCCGTAATGGCTGCAAGTAGGATACGATTTTGAACTCTGTGATGATTCAATGGCTGACAGGATTGCTTCTTTTTCAAAAGGCACATCAAAAATGGTGGGATATTTAAATCTGTTTTGCTGTCGAGACCCAATGTTTATTGTTGGCACGCCGTATATAGGTGCTTCATGAATACCAGCACTAGAATTCCCTATAATGAAATCTGTATTCTTCAGGAATGTCAAGTAGTGCTCAAACCTCAAAGAAGGAAAAAGGCGAATATTGCTCTTATTCTGAAGGCGACGATATGCGGTAAAAATATGTTCAGATCCTGAATCATTATTGGGATAAATGACAATATAATTTCTCTGGCTTTCCAGGAGTACATCTACAAAAAGGGAAGCATTGTCATATTGAATCGCCAATTCAGTCGTTACTGGATGAAGCATTGCAATTGAATACGAGTCAAAATTTACTTTGTATCGATCCCTCGATTCTTCGAGAGAAGGCAGTTCTTTGGACAGCATTACATCGACATCAGGAGAACCTATGCAATAAATTACATTTGGATCTTCACCTAATTGTTTCAATCGTTTTTCCGCACGCTCATTCGCGACAAAATGAATGTGAGACAGCTTTGATATTGCATGCCGCATCAACTCATCTACTGTACCAGATATCTCACCACCTTCAATGTGGGCAACCAGTACATTCCTCAAGGCTCCTACTGTGGCGCCGGCTAAAGCTTCAACTCTGTCCCCATGAACGACAATCAAATCAACATGATTCTCTGCCAGATATCGACTTAATCCAATAACTGTGTTTGCAAGGATGACTTCCATGCTCTCCCCTTCCACCTGGTTCATGAAAGTAAATAAGTTGTCGAATCCGGATCTGGGAATTTCTTTTATCGTTCCGCCATATTTTGCCAGCATATGCATGCCGGTACCAAATATAAGGTACTCAAATTCATCTGATTCTTTAACCGCCCGGATGAGTGATTTCAATTTACCGAAATCTGCACGAGTCGCTGTAATAAAAAGGATTATTTTTTTCATTGCTTAATATCACTCCAGTTCAAGTGGACATCAGCTGTAATATCCCTGATTGCTTTCTTACCTATGACATCAATAAATTCTGAGGCTGCAATATTTCCAATTCCTGGTCTTTTAACCCAGATATTTTTTTTTGAGAAAATTTCCCCAGCTTTCACGGATCTGATGGTCACAACAGTTGCAAATGCAAAATCTCTTGTTACCTGTTCTTCATCCAATAATTTGGTCTTATTCCCTCCTCTTTCATATTTTAAAATTTTGCTTGAAGAAATTAATTCATTCAACTCGTCTGGGGTCATTGAGCAAACTATATCTGGTCCTTTCCGGTCTTTTGAGTCGGTAAAATGTCGCTCAAGAATTGAAGAACCAAGAGCAACAGCACCCAGGCATGCTAAATTATTAGTGGTATGATCGGATAGTCCGACTACAGCATCAGGAAAAGCTTTTTCGAGATCGACTATGGCACCTAGGCGCACTAATTCTGGAGGGGTTGGGTATAAATTGGTTGTATGTAATAATGCAAATGGAATTTTGTATTTCCTTAATATATTAACTGCTTTTTTTACACTTACAAGATCATTCATTCCTGTACTAAGAATGATTGGTTTTCCAAATGAAGCTATGTATTCCAATAAGGGATAATTATTGCATTCTCCCGAACCGATTTTAAAAGCCGGAACTTCAAACTTAACTAAACGATCTACAGCTGCTCTTGAAAAAGGAGTACTTATAAATATTGCTCCTTGAGATTCCGTATAATTTTTTAATTCCCACTCTTCCTCCTCATTAAGTGAACATCGTTTCATAATATCATATATGGAGTCAGGGGAATTGCCAGGGATAGTTTTCTTTGCAGCACCACTCATTTCATCTTCTACAACATGAGTTTGATGCTTAATCATTTCAGCACCCGCCAATATAGCTGCATCCACCATTTCTTTGGCAATCTGCAGGGAACCTTCATGGTTAATTCCAATTTCTGCGATTACTATTGGATCATAATAATAACCTATTTTTCTTCCAACTATTTGTATTTCCGGTTTTTTCATATTGCCTCATTGGAAATGAATGGTGAATTCAAGTCGAAAAGGCTACTCTCTCTTCCAAGTAGCTTCACGGTAGGTATTTGAAATTACAAAATTACATTTTTGGGTTGTAGTCCAGTAGCTTCAACCAGTACAAACCCCATTTCATTGGTTTGCGTTTCAGGTTTTGAACGACACAGGTAGGTAGCGTTCTTCGTAGTATTCTTGTCCGGCATCGACATAAGCGGTGCCGTGCTTTAACATCGTGTAGACCCGTCGGGCCAGTTTGTGGGCGGTCGCTGTTATCACCTTGGGGGCACCCAGCCGGGATCGTTGTCTGCGTAAGAAGGCACCAAGAGCTTTTTTTGAGTTGAACAGGGCAAAAGCTGACATGCGGAGGATGGCTGCCGCCCGGTTGGCAACCGGTGTACTTTTGGCGCTGAGCACCTTGCCGCCGCTGACCTTGGTGCCGGGGCAAAGCCTCCGCCAGGATGAAAAATGCTTAGCTGACTTCCAACGGCTCATGTCAATGCCGATATCGGCTATGATCTTGAGTGCACTGTTGGTGTCGATGCCGTCGATTCGAGCCAGATCTACACCGGATATCTGCTGGAGTGAACCTTCAGGTGTGGTCGCCTGTCCGCCGGGCACTGAACTGTTGTCGGAGGCTGCGGTAGCATCAAAAGTGGTTGATTTCGCAAGAATCTCTTGATCACATTCGGCGATTTGGTCCTGATAGAAGCCGTACAGATCCACGGCCTGTTTAAGAATGAACAGATGGTCGGGTCGAAAATTGCCGTATAGAGAGCGAGCGATGGTTTCCTTATTATTCTTGCAACGGTGATCACGCATGCCGGCAAGCACCAGCGGGTCGTGCTCGCCATCGAGAATGGCCTTGATGATCTGCATTCCCGTTGCCCCGGTGATATCGGAAACCACGTTGGTAAGCTGAAGGTTCATCTGGGCCAGGGCTTTTTGCATATGTTGGATGTGAGAGGCCGCATAGCGCAGCAGATTCATGCGTTGCCGAACATAGGCACGCAAGGTCCATACTTGCTCGGTCGGGCGGAAAGCGCCTGCAAGCAGGCCATAGGTGTGTAATTGTTGTAGCCATTGGCAGTCCAGTACGTCACTCTTGCGGCTGGGTACGTTTTTGACATGACGAGCGTTGACCAGTTTTACTTCAAGTCCCTTGTGCTCTAGGATTTCAAAAACAGGAATCCAGTAGATACCGGTGGACTCCATGACAACAATTGTGATGCCGCAAGCGAGTAGCCAGTCCGCCATCCGGTGTAGATCGTCGGTGAAACTGGCAAACTCCCGCACTGGCTGCTCGCTCGTCCCTTCGGGACCCGCCACAAAATGACACCTGGAACCAACGTCGATACCGGCGGCATGAAGATTGATGTGTTGCAGGTGGTTAGGGAGATTCATCTTTTTGTCATTTGATTTCGATGATTTGTCCGTACTCATCGTTT
>JAQVER010000029.1 GCA_028697885.1 Desulfocapsaceae bacterium | reverse complement strand
TTTAGTGGGTGCATGGGTGCATGGGTATTTATTGCACCCATGCACCCACTAAAATTAGGAGAGGACGACGCGGCGGTAATTGCGGATATATTCACTGGGGAAGCCTTTCACCGGGTTACAATTATAATATTTATCCCAGTATTCGGCCTGAGAATCCAAGTCGTCTTTCCAAGGCAGCGGATGCTTCACCCGCAGATAGTGCAGGCGGGCCATGATCGTCTGATATGCCAGGTTAAACTCCAGGGCCATGGGGTCAGGGCCGGACACGCCGCAGATCAGATGGACAGCGTCTGCCAGGTCGCGGTGGTATGTCAGGTAGTTGATCCAGATATCGCGCTCAGTATTCGGTTCCATCTGGTAGATGCCACGGGCCGGTCCTTTGATCTGGCGGCGGTAGTATCCAAGGTGGCTCTCCTGGGCGGAGGTACCCAGGAGCAGTTCCTCGACCGACTCCGACCAGAGGGATAGCATCTGAAGAGTGGAGCGGATGTGCAAGCGTAGCTGCTCGGCATTGATCTGAGTGGAGGATTTTTGTATCATCTATTAGTTCACCCAGTTTGGCCAACGTTTTGTTTTAACCGTGGAGGACAACAGTCACTCTGGCAATCCCGCTGCGACCTCCACACATGGTCAAATTGCTTTTCTTCCGCCTGCTCATGAGCGATTAATGCTGATTTCCATTCGTCCTTATTGTTTTTTATGGTTCCACGGAGATCAACCCACATTCCTCCAAAAACGATAACGAATATTCCGCCAAGTACATATACCATTGGCCAGTCTGTTGCCCCAGTTATGGTGTACTGCTTGTCTGCGATTTTTCCCAGCAACAGCAAAAGCTGGTTAAATTGATCTGTATTCATAGTCAATCCTTTCTGGTTATCCTGCCATCCTGGCCGGGGAAATAGCCTCAACAGTCCCCTGCGTATGTCCATCCGCAGTGGTAGCAGCAAAAAACATTAGTCAGCGGCTGGTCGCATTCAGGGCAATTTATCATGCTGGCACCCCCGGCAGGTTGAGTGAGTTGCTGTTGTAGGCTCCTGGTCCATGCTTCCGGTAGTTTTTCCAGGCGACAATGCCGAATATTCGGAGTGCACAGTAGGCGGTCCATGCCTGGACGGTGGCGCCATTCGCCTCGATAGTGACAAACCTCAACAGCTCATCAAAAAACTTTTGTTGATGGCCCACATAGACCGGGATCATGTGCTCAAAGAGTCCTCCATGCCGGAAACGCATCTCCATGGAGCGCAGGCAATATACCTGGGTGACGATAAATGGGGAGAGTAGGTATCCGTGCTGATAACCGAAATCGTGAAGGATCGCCCCTTCCAGTAATGGACCGAATGGGGAGATAATCCACCACAAAAGTCGTGGGATGCTGGCACCATCGGTTATAAACCCTTTCGGCACGATGACCTGCAGGCCGCCTGGTAGGGTGATGATCCAGTCCTCCAGCAGCTCCAGTCGGGGAGGGTTTTTCCAAACCATGATGATCTGCTGCCACCAGGAGAGACCCTGCAGCTGGTATTTTACCCGCCTATATTTAGGATCTGGAACGGTCATTACTGGGTCACCAGCGGAGTCGGGTTGCTGTTTGTTGCCGTTGTTCCCTCACCGCTGGCAGTTATGCTGGTGGTGGTAGTTGGATAAATAGATCCGCCGGCAGTGGTCAGCTGGGTGCTGTAGCTTTTATTCATCGAGTCGGTCAGGTTGGCATCGCCGTTAAATGTGTTGGTATCGCCCGCTACCATCGACAGGCTTTTCGCAATGCCCCAATTTGACAGGCCAATAATGCCCATGGGCAGCTGCCCAGCCACAGAATTGAGCACGTCCATGCCGGTGGTTGGTTTACCGATGCCAAGCGGCACTGGTTGCAGGCGCTCGACCTGCATCATGCCAATGACGGCCAGCAGGGTGCCCTCCATGGGGGTGGCCGGCTTTGCAGCAGCCACCATGGAAGATATCGCAGCACTCTGGGACGCGATCCTGGTTGACTCAGCAGTCGAGTGGGTGGCCATTGTATCGGCATATTTATCATAGTCACCACCGGCACATCCTCCCAGCAACAACGCCATAGCCAACAACGACAGCAATAATCCTTTTTTCATCTCTTCACCTCATCAGTTACAAATTCAGGTTCAACCAAGTCCGGTCTCTTACGTTTAACCGGTGGAATTGGTTGCATCTCTTCAAGATCATCTCCATTCCAGTGTTCCTCGCATTTAAAATATCGGGGGCACTTGGTCATGGAGCAGTGTTCAAGGCAGGCAAGCATTGTCATACCTGGCCCGGAAATACAGGCATCTCAGCCAGCATTTCTTCACGCGTCACCATGGGGCGACGGCCTCCGGCCACAGCATCTTCTATTTCCAATCCTTTCAACCTGCAGGACCATCCCCAATCCTGCAGGGCTTTGGCCTGGGGGGATTTTACCGCCCAGCCGTTGGCCTCCTGCATACTCGCGAAACCGAGCTCGATGGCCTTGGCGTTTTGTATATCGGCGACATAACTCCTGCATGTCGCTCTGGATTCGTTATCCTGGACGACTTTTTTACGGGCGGCAGTGATGATTTTTGTTTCATCAATCTTGTCATTTTTTAGCTTGATTTTGCTCATTGGGGTAGCTCCACTTGTCCGTCTGGCGGGTTGTTGAGAGGGGATGGGAAGGCAACAGTCGATGACGGACCGGCACCATGCGGCATGATCAGTGTCAGGATTATCTCACCACCAATCCGGGCAACGTCCCCGGATATCCAGTCGCATGTTATTGCCGTTGCCGGTAATATTGCGTCGTCTGGGATGACCGAGAAATCAAAAATATCCCCATTAATAGTCAGGACATCCCCCTGCTTAGAGACAGCAAGGACCTTGTCGCTTCGCTGTGGCGAAAGATTGATTATCATCAGAACCACCTCCCTATCGCTGTTAAGGTTATGGTTGGCGCCGTTGCTCCAGCGGAATAAGTGGACAAAACATTATACGACACCAGTGAATCAGTTGGAGCGGTAGTGGTAGGATCGCTGCTCACATAGGCGTTCGAGACTCCAGCGATTACAAATCCGGCAACTGCCGGCACTTCGGTGAAAGCTGCCGGGAAAGTCCACGTTTCCAACGTATTTTTATAAAGAGCTCCAGTAGCAGTAGTGCATTTTGTAGCCATTGTTTTTGTTACTGTGCATATCTGCGTGCCGTCCGCAAAACGGACATAGTCACCGTTTGCATTGCTGCCCTGTTCTGCTTGAACTGATAAAAAAGCATCATCAACATATTTCTTATGTGGAATAGAAGTATCCAATTCCCCCATATCTGTAAGCGCACTAAATTCTGCATTGCCATTAATGATGAGTTTTTCTACGGGGTCCAGCACAATTGAATTATTTGAAAAACTTAGACTATTTATGCCGGAGTAAGCATCATTCCACGCGACGATATTCTTTGCCCCAGACAGCATTATATCAAAATTAGTTGATCCTCCAGATGCCGAAAAAATAGCGGCGATGCTAAGACCAGTCCCTGATCCTTGCCATGCCATAGTAGATGCCGATATCCCATAAACTATGGAAGAAGAGTTATCTGACGCGTTCAAATAAGAAAATGCCTGCAGACCTGTCGCAATGGAACCATTTACATTTGCATACGCTTTGCCCTCTGTGCCGATAAAGGAAGCCGCAACAGAAGAGTCAGACGACCAGGCATGGCCTAATACCCCGACGACATGATTTGGGGAACCTCCTTGCACGTCGACTTCGCCCCAGTGACTTATCATCACAGAGTCTGACCCCGGCGACAGCGTAGATAGTAGTGTATGCTTTTCATATGACAGTACGTCATATGCATTGCCCAGATCGGACACATTTTTCCCAATATTAAGAATACTATTTGAATATGATGCTTCATCCCCAATGGATACAGTATCAAAGGTTCCATTCTCCCCGACTACGTTCGCCGGCATTAGCGGGCGCAGATCGGCGATGCGGATCACGGCCGAGTCGCTGGCATCGACTCGGTAGAGTGGCACATAATCCCCGGATGGCGGCGAGGTGGAGACAGTGACCACCCCGCTGTCGGCAACATAGATCCAGTTGGCCTGCTCCAGCCCTGGGGCGGCGGCAGTGAGGGCCACGGTGCTGCCGGAGACGGGATAGGTGACTCCTGCCAGCAAGGCCACAAGGGCGGCATAGGTAATATTCAGGCCGGTGTTTCCGGTCACATCGCCGCCGGATATCAGCCGGTTGGCAGTCAGGAGCGCCCCCATGACCACCTCATCGATTTTTTCGTTGTCGAGCCATTCGTCGTCCCAGCCCTCGTCGCCGACCGCTGGAAGACGTTTTTTGAGGCGGGTTGTATAGCTGTTAGCCATGATTCGGACTCCTTTTCTTTCTTAGGCTGAGACGGTGAGTATCCAGGTCAGGGTCATGGACTCGCCGGATTCCTTGTTTTTTACCGCGAAGACAGAGCGGCAGAGCATCTGGCCTGCCGATGCCGAGTTGAAGATCCCGGCCTCGGTGATGGCTCCTGTTCCGTCGCCCGCTGCCCAGGTGCAGACATAGTTGACCTTGTTGGCATCGCTGCCGGTTCCTTGCGTCTTACTGGCCAGGGCGTTACGGTCTATCTCGGTGCCAAGCGCCGTATCCGTTGCTATGGCTGCCGTGGTATTGGTGCCGATGGCCATATGGCTCATGGGTGCCTCCAGCTTACCCGAGAGCTGGTCAGCAATATGATTTTTGCCGGTGGTCACTACCAGATTGGGGTGCCAGCAATTGCACTTGATAGTGCCGTCCGGCCGGGTGATCAGAAAATGGACGCGACCAAAGGGTGAGATCCCATCCCGAAGAGACATTGCCACCAGACGAATATTAGCTATTGATGAGAAGGTGAGTATGATTGCCCGCAGCCAGTAGACCGGCCATTCTTGTGCCTTTCGTAGCTTTCCCATGATTTTTTTCAGCATTGCAGTATCCCTTTATTTGTTTTTATGACCGCTCCCCCCTGGAGCCACGCCCGTATATCCTGCCCGCATTGGGGACAATCCCAGCCGAAAACGCTCTGCCCCGAAAGAGGCGCAAAGTTTTCCGGGCAGGCCTTTTGCCCGTTGTCCTTCACATAACAAACCTCAGATCCGCAGCGAAAGCAGAGGACCTGCGGAGCCTTGGTCATGGTGATGAAGACCTCCTCTGTCGGCACAACCTTCTCCGCCAGTCCCTTACGGGATCGAAGAAAACCAAGCAGATTGTCCATTGAAAAGGTCATAGTCACTCACTTTCCAAAGAGTGACCGACCAAAACCGGAACTCTTCCAGCCGCCGAATCCGGAATTAAACAGCAGCGCATCGGAGACCATGACCGTATCTTCACGCAGCGCTTCCATAGAGACCAGTAACTGCATAAAGGCATAGACCTGATCCGGCGACTTCTGTTTCCAGGCCGTGAGCCCGCCGAATTTGACCTGGCCGAAGGCACCGGAGCCGAAGCCGTATCGGGACCAGAACTCCAGGTCATCACTGGTCTGCACCGTATCCGCCTGCAGGCAATCCATGTCGCCATGGAGCTGATCCAAAGCCGTGACTGCCTCCAGAATTTCCGGCCGCCAATCCATGACCAGCGCAAAGGTGTCGGCCAGGAGGACGGTGTCTTCTTTGTTCAACTCAAGGTGGATTAACAGTTCGTCCAGGGTATGGATATCCTCGGCAAACTCGCCGATCTCGGTGATCATGATCGACAGGCTCTCCAGGATCAGCACCTGATCGGCCAGGCTCACCTTCTTGAGGATGTAGTAGAGGTTCTCGGCCACGATCCGGAACAGGTTGATGGAGCTGTTCTTGCCGCTGCCGAAGATCCGGTCCATGGCCCGCACCACCATGGGCACCTTGGCCATCTGGTTCCAGTGCGCGCTCACCTCCAGCACATCTTCCTTTTCAAGGTCGAAGCGGTCGAGATAGGCCAGGAAGGTATAGAAGCTCGACGGCCAGGCATCGGTGGACAGATAAAAGGCGGCCACGGCAGAGGCCATGTCGGCGTCTCGGATCAGATCAAAATTATAGCGGTCGGGCTGGGTCTTGACTCCGAAACGGGCAATGGACCCGGTATCCGATTTCGTGATCGAATCGAGATAGCCGCTGGCATCGCTGGCATCGGTCAGCCAGTCCCGCTTGTAAAAGAGCTGGATCTTGTTGGCGATCTCGGCCATGGGCTGGCGGGCCACGGAAATGGAGCGGGCCTGCAGGCTGTCCTGGGTCGGCTGGGCGGCCACGACCTTGCTGGCCGGGTGGCCTTCGCGCAGCACCAGCTTGAACGCGCCGCCGGAGGTGAAGTGGCGGGAATGGGCCTGCAGGCAGACCTTGCTGATCGCCTGGCGCAGGGTCAGTCCGGCATCAAGCAGACCGTCGATCCGGTATCCCCTGCTGGTATATTGGCTGGCCACGGTGGCCCAGGCGGCACTGTCGAGCCGGGAAGGATCAATCCCGCCCTTGCTGGTGAGCAGGTTCTGGATCACCTGATCCGGCCGCACCAGGGTGGAGATCCCTGTCACTTCGGCAGTCACCTCAGTGGAAAAGACGATCTCGGTGGGCACATACTCCACATCGAAAAAGGCATGGAGGATATAGATTGATTTGGCATCCCCGGCATTGACATAGGTGACGCGGATCTCCCGGCCCGTGAACCAGGCCCAGTCGAAGTTGACGAGGGCTGTCAAGTCAAAGAGATTGACCACGGTGCGGGAGGGGTTGTCCTGGGCATTGATGTTGACGGCCCGGTTATCGGCAGCCAGGGCCTTAACGTCGTCCGGATTTTTGACATTGACCACGCCGGTGGCATTGACGGCACCGTTGGCGACACTGGTTGAGGTGGAGGTGGCAGCCGAGGCGGAAACAGCTGTCCTTACCGCAACAATCGAGACGGCCTCCCGGTATTTCAAATGGAAGGTATAGAGCCCGACGGCCGGGGTGAAAAATGCGGCCCTATAAAACTGGATGCGCAGGGAACCAGCCGCAGAGATCGAAGGAATATTAAACCAGCCGACAATCGAGCCGCCGCCTGCCCCTGTGGCAAAGGTGTAGCCCCCGAAGGAAACTGTTATATCCTCAAGCCCGGAGAAGGTGATATTGACATAAATGGAAAAGGCGGTCCCTGATATGCCGCTGATATTGAAAGACTCATCGCCGCCGTTGATGACGTTGAAGATAAACGGCAAGGCGGTGTATGCCGCTTCCTTTTCCACCCCGGCGCTCTCCGCCGTCTCATGGGTATGTTCAGGGTTGACCGTGGCCACGGTCGTTGATACTGCCGTATTTACGGTGGGCTGGGTGAAATTATGAATATGCTCGCCGCCGATCTCATGGACATGGCCATGATCGACATCGACATCAGCATCCAGCTCAATGGTATCGTCGGGATTTGGCCGGGACAACCTTCCCACCACGCCTACTCCCGAGACCCAGACCTCGGCATAGTCAGAGGCAAAGTTGCCGGACTCCCAGTGTTCAACGGCCAGATAGGCGCGCAGGATCTCGCCCCGGTTGCGGTTCACCGTATCCTGGAGCAGGGCCAGAACGCTGTTACCCGTCTTAATGATGGCAGCGGTGGCCAGGTCGGCAGCATCAAAGGCGTTGGCCGCCTGCAGGGCGGTGTTGCTGGCGGCGATGCCATCGAACTGCATCTGCAGGAAACGGGTGGCGTCGGCGTACTTTTTGACCCAGGGCGTCTCAGAGAAGATGATCCGGGCCGGGTCGAGATCCGCCCGCACCGTGTAAATATCCGAGGGTGCCGGATAGCCGTCGATCTGCACATTATCGATCGCGGCGACCGGCCCTTCGCAAAGCAGGAAGGTATGGTTGGCGATGACCTGGATGACCTCGCGCTTGTCCAGATGCTCGGCGGCCTCTGAGGTATATCCCCGCTGGACCACGAGCAGGCGGTCGGTATAGGTGCCGCGGATGACCCGGATCAGCTCTTCATCAATCTTGACCGTGGCCGTGGTCGGGAAATTCATGGCGGCCAGATCCTCATAGATCATCAGGGTCATGGTCGTGGCCAGCACCGAGCCCTTGAGGGTCAGGATAATGGGGGCCACAGCCTGCAGGGTGGGAATGCGGCCAGGAGAACCGAAGGCCAGGGGGATGCCGCGGCCGACATCGCCGTCAAAGGCATAGGGCCAATCTTCCCGGGTGAGCAGACTGCCGCAGGGGGCGTCAAGGGTCACGGCCATCGACACCAGATCAAGGTTGAGCAGGCGCGATGCCTCGTCAAACTCAATGGGGTCCTGGACGACAAAGCGGTCAAGCAGGGCGGCATCGGTCTCGGCCAGCCCGGCGAACCACTGATACAATTCCACCTCGACGTTTTCCGGATACTCGCCCAGGAAATAATCAGAAAAGGGATTGGCCCCGCCGTTCCACAGGGTGATACTCATCTGACGGATCTCGCTCTGCTCCTGATCGGCGGCGTTGCCTGCCGAGTCCTGCAGCTCTCCCCAGGATTCGACCAGGGGCAGGTATTCATGGCTCAGGCCGTCGGCCGCACCTAGCGGCTGATCCGAGAGGTAGACGTCGCCCGCCTCGGGGAACCTGAAGACCAGCAACTGCCGGGGCCGTCGGAAAGCGGCATTCTTGGCAGCGATAAAGGCCGGGGTCAGGTCGGATCTCATCCAACCACCTCCAGGAGCAGCTCGCCACCGAAGCGCTGGTATGAGGTCTGCTGAAAATCAAGGCGGGGGGTAAGCAGTTTTACCTGGTTGGCCACCCCGTCTTCATCATAATAAGTGAAGGTATTGGCCGCGCCGTTGGCGATCTCGTTGTGCCAGATGATCAGGGCCTCATAGTCTGCCAGGGGCAGGCTGCGAAAGACGATGGGAAACTGGCGGATGGTGACGCCCAGATCCTCAACCTGCAGGGTGCCGCCGCCGGTGCGGTCGATCACCTGCGTCTTTTCCACCGGCTTGGCCACCGGGTACTGGATTCCCCGCGAAAAGGTGAGGCTGTTGTCCCCTAAAACAAAGCGGATGGCTGGCATTATTTCCGCACCTCCTGCCGTTTCTGTTCACTGACAATGGCATTCACGTCCGATCGGGAAACCTGCTGATTAATGTTGATGATGGTATTGCTGGTCACCGACTTGGATCCTGAACTCGACTTGGCAGCGAGGGACGCGCCGTCCCGTCCCGTCTGGGAATCTGCTGCCACCTGGTAGCTGTCATACTGGCCGCCATCCCATGAGGTGGAGGTGCCGCCGGAAGATGAACCAGCCGCAGAACCGATGGCGAATGACTGAGCTATGGAGGCCGAAGCTGCCAGATCACGGAATTTTCCGATAAGGACATCGATAGATGACTCGAAACCTGAGCCATCAAGGGCGGCGGTGACGGTAAAAGAGGAGCCGTCCAGTTCCTGAATTTTCATTCCGGTGGCTGTCAGCTGCTCGGCAACCAGAGTATTCTGGGAGGTGAGCTGTTCCACCAGGGAACGGTAGTTGCCCTGCATCCTGTCCATGGAAGCGACGGAGCTGGCCTCTCCCTTAGCTATGGCCTCATCTTCCAGCAGACCGAGCTGGTCATAGAGCCAGTTTTCCGTGGTGACGATATCGCCGCCGGCCTTCTGCCAGCGTGCCGCCTTCTCCACCAGCTTCTGGGCCTCGGAAGCATAGTGCTGATCAGCCATGGACCCGGTCGCGGTGTACATCTCCTCCTGCGCCTTAGCGATCTCGTCCGCCTCTTTCTTCTGTTGGGCAACGATATCCTTGCGCCCTTTTTCCAGCTCTGCCTGGGCCTTGGCAGACTCATTTATTGCCGCTGTATAATCTTTTTGCCCTCTGATGATGGCGTCATTGGATATCATCATATCCTTGAAGGCTTGGTCCCCTTTATCACTCATCGTCTCAAAGGTTGCCCATGCCTCTTCTGCCTTTTTTCCCCAGAGATCAAAAGATCCGCTTGTGAGGTGCATGGCGTCAGTAACACCGCCCATAATCTGGACCAAACGATAAAAATAAGAAATCGGAATCTGGGTGGCGCTGCCTAATTTGAAGAGATTCCCTTCAATCAGGTTAAAGGCCCTGATTAAAACATCCCCGGTTGCCACCTTGATATTTTCAAAAGTGGCTGTCAGGCGCTGAAACTTCTCTGCATTGGTATCTACCTGCTCACCCATCCTGGACATCAGCTCACTACCTGCGGCCAAGGTGGCATTCATGAAGGCCTGTTTTTTTTCGGCATCGGTAAGCTGCGAGGAGGTCTTTCCCAGAGCCTTGGCATAGGTATCATTGGCCTTGCCCACATCCACGATGATACCCAGGTTGTCGAGGATCATCCTTGATTGTCTGCCGACCGCCAGCGAGATATCGGAGAAGGCCTTGACCGTGGTCTGCCCGGTCTGCTTGGTGGTGGCCATGGCGATTTTCATCAGGCTGATAGTTTCATCCGGCTTGATGCCCATCATCATGGCGGTACCGACATCTCGGACCAGAGTCAGCGTATCTATGGTTCCGCGCGAAACAGCGGTAAGCTGTTCCAGGATCTGCTGGCCGCTGGCCCCGTAGGAGGCGGCCAGAGAGGCGAAAGCGACTTCCTCCTGTTTAGCTTTGGCAGCCGAGTTCATCAGGTCCCAAGCCCCACGCACCGCCATCATTCCACCCAGAATTTCCACCCAGGCAGATTTAAGCTTTTTCCATCCAGCCTCAATACGGGAGGCCGCTCCGACACCGGCTGCCTCTACCTGGCGAAAGGAGGCGTCAGACTGGGAGGCGAATGCCTTGACCTGCAGCGTTCCCTTGTCGTCCACTACCAGCTCGACGGCTATTTTGTTTTTATCGCTCATGTCTGGGACGGTCGGTGACTCTGAGTTTTTTTAACCTCGCGGTGGATGACAGGGATAATCCTGCGCATCAGCCGCCTTTTGTGGCTAGGTACTTCCAGATCGTGTAAGGCCTGATTTATGGCCGACTGATTGATCTCGCCCGAGGGGCAGGCCCGGGCATAGAGAGCCATCACCTTTTTGGTATCACTGTCCCAGGTGGCTACCGGGCAGGTCTCACAATCAGGAGAGATCCCGTCTTCCTGCAGGTTGTCGGCGCACTGGCGGCAGTTGATGCCAGGAAAGTCCAGGCAGAAACGGACCGCCGTCAGGGCTTTTTTTCACCCTCTTCCTCCCGCTCGGCGTTGAAACGCTCGACATTGAGGCAGATCTGGTTCACCCAGATGGAGAATGCCGGAGAGAAGCGGGTAAGCATGGACTTTGCCTTGTCATCACAGGCAATCTCTCCCTTGAACAGCAGCAGCTGCTTGAGATTTTTAAGCAGCACCAGACGGCGCAGGACATCGACAGTCAATCCTGACCAGTCCACCACTACCCAACCCAGAAACAGCTCCAGATAGCGGTCATGGTTCAGGATCTGCCGTTTTATCAGGGTGGCCATGTCCCACTGGGGTTCCGTTGCTTCCTCAACAAACTCCGCCTGCTTGCGCCCCAGCGGTCTGACCAGCACCTTAAAGGTATCGGCATCCGGAAAGGCCACCCAGATAGGAGGCTGTTCTTCCCTGGTGTCGATGATGTCCTGCAGTTGCATATCCATTCGTAATTCCTTATTCGTAATTCGTAATTCGTAATTTGTAATTCAATCAACTACGCCAGCGGATCAGTGGTTCGCTTATTGACCACGTCGATCTGCATGGGCTCCACCAGTCCTGTCATCCCCTCAGGGGCTGCTTCCGCGCCGAGGATATTGAGCTGCATGGAAAAGGGAATCTTGCCGGGGCCTGACATCGCCGCCTCCGGGTTGTTGATCTTGAGATGAGGCAGGAGAATCCGGAACAGGTACTTATTGCCGCTCTCGATCTCATGGCCGGTGAAAGTGATGTCCATCTTCTTGGAGGTATAGGCCTCCCAGTCATCAAAGAAAGCGTCGTTTGCCGTGTTGTAACGGGGAAACTTGAGGTTCAGGGTGGCAACAGGAAAGCCGTCATCGGCAGGCTCTTCGATTCCCTCCTGACCGGCGGTGGCCTCAGCATCCATGGGCCGGGAAAAGGTCAGCTCAAAGGAAGATGGGGCGATCTTATCGCCATCGCTCAAGGCCACGGCTGCCTGATTGTTCATCCGGAAGACGGTATCCTTGTTCATGATGATCCGGTTCTTGGAGTCCGGCACCGTCACCGCTCCCATGGTGGTTGCGGTATTGACCTCAGATTTCCGGTCGAGCTTGTCGCAGAGCAGGTCCGGGCTGATTTTGAGAGGCTTGTTCATCACGCCGGAGAGTTTAAAACCGTTCAACTTAACAGACGGAAACTCCCAAACCGTCGCGGCCAGTTTTTTCATGGCCAGGGTGGCAAATAAGGTGTCGATCTTGGAGGCCAGTTTATAGCTGTTGGCATAGGCTGCCGTGGTATTGATCTGCACCGGGACTCCCGCTACACCCATGATCAGGGCCAGGGTGGTATCAAATCCCTCATAACGCATGTAGGCCTCGATGTTGCCGGCAACGGTCATCACGCCGGGATCAGCCTCCTTGATCCAGGCCTGGCCAGCAGAGTCGTCAAGCTCGGAATCGATATCCGGCTTGATGCCATCGGAGAGGATCAGCAGGCCATCCCCTGCCCCGCATGCTACCGGCGTATGCCATATCGCTGCCTTTTTCAGGGCTACAATTATTTCTCTTCCTGTTATTTCTCCAGCCATGGTGACTCCTTTAAATTTGGTCGAATCGGGTATAGTGCATGGTGATTGTCACCATGATGATGATCTTGTTGCCGTCGGTAAGCTGTTCAGATCCGCTGACATTTCCGGGGACGGCAGTGGATACGATGTTGCCGAGCAGGTTATGACGCAGCAGGGTCATAATGTCTGCCGCCACGTCATGGACTCCTTTGAAGCTGGTGCCCGTATCGCCGATGATTCCCGCCTGGTTCATTGCCGGGTTGACGTAGACGGCAATGGTGACATCCTGCTCAATCTCCTGCTGATCCCCAGACTCGATGGTATAGGAGGATATTCCGTCCTTAATGCCTATGGCCGGATAGCCGCCAGTCGGGCGAATGGCAGAGACATCCTCAACGATGAAGATGTCGGCATCGGCGACGTAGGTGATCCCGGCTTGCAGGGCGGCGCGAATGGCTAGCAGTTCTTCTTTCATTGTGTTTTTTTATCCTCAGCACAGGTCACGGTCGGTGGTGTAGACGATTTCCACGGTCACATGGACCATGCCGACCATCTTCTCATGCTGCTCCATGACCGGAGTAGAACGTGTCAGCAGCAGACGATCCGCCAGACCACCGGCGGTATCCCAGGCAGCCAGACACTTGACCAAATCCGCTTCCATCTTTCGGGCATCATCGGTGGTGGCATTCGAGGAAGCAACAGCCAGGATGTCGCAAGTGAGGGTATTCTTGACCTTGTTTATGGTCACCCCGTATTCGCGGGAAACCAGACCGTCCTGCACCAGCAGGCAAGGGGTCTCGGAGGCAGTGACCGGGTGTTTGCGCCAGATAAAGACGCTGACACCAACTCCAGTGGCGTAGCCGTTGGCCACGGTGATAGTCTTCAGCCGGTCCTCAAGAGCAGTGATAATCTGTTGACGCAGGGTGGTCATGCCATCTCCAGGGTAAGCAGAGAAATACCAAAACCGTTAGGGACGATCGCCAGCACCCGGTAGTCGACACCGTTGATTGTGATCGTCGTCCCGTATTCACCACCGGTAATGCCGTAGGCGGCGACATGCTGGTCGGAGGCCAGAGCCGTGGGGTCGTCAACGATGAGGCCTCCGAAGTTTTCCAGCACCTGACCAGGAGCCCGGAACATAACCCGCAGAGATCCTGCGGATACGGAGGCCTCATCTCCCTCATTGGTAAACAACCAGAGGATATCGGCCTGCATATGTTCACGGGGAGTGGCCATCTATTACGCCCCCAGCTTGACCAGGACAGTGGTGTCGGCACTGGCGGCGGCGGCAAAGGCCTTGCCGGCGCGGACGTTGGTGTCGGTCTTATCGATGTTGGAGTTGACCGCATCCCAGTAGACGATGTCGCCCTGGGCGATCACCAGCGGGGCCTCCTTGGCCACCTCGAATACCTCGCAAGTTGCCAGGTTTCCCTCTTCACCGTCTGCGATATCGCCCAGGGCGACACAGACCATGGCGGATACCACTACCACATCACCGGATGCCACAGCGGAACCGGTGCCGTTTGTCCAGGGCATTGCATCGCCTTTTTGAACATGATTTTGAGCCATTTTTTGTACCTCATTGTTTTTCAATTATTGGTTCCGGCCATCTGGTAAGGATGGCCGGTTATTTTTTAGCGGTCAGCGATTACGCCCCCGCGTTCTTGTAAGCACCGACGAAGTCGACAGCACCGGCTCCGAAGTCGTGACGCACCTTGGTGATCAGGGCATCGGAGTTGAAATCGACCATCTCTTCGACGTAGGGTTGTTCCTCACCTTCCAGCCAGGCAGCCTCAATCACCGGGGCCTGGTTGGGATGCCCAAGCATGTACCAGGCATTCGCGTCGGCAGCGTCAAGGTGCGGATCGGATACTGGAGTCAGCTTGCCGGCCCAGGGGTTGACCACACCGGATGACATGGTGGCCTCGGGCAGAGAGGCAGAACGCAGCAATACGTCGGCGTCGGTCTCCATGGTGGTTGGCGTCAACAGGAAGGCCGGGATAACATCGATACTCTCACCCGCCATCCCTTTCTGGGTCCGCATGGATGAGCGACCGGCAGACAAAGAATCAGAAGAAAGCACGGCAGGAGTCCCGGCCAGGTTGTTATGAGTGGCATGGAACAGGGGCACGCCATCGCTCATATTGCCATTGGCAGTGATCAGCGAATAAACGGCGTCGCCCTCCATACGCTTGGCAGCGGCCCCGAAGAGTTGCGGGATACGGGTGAAGGCCCGCAGGTCGTCATTGATGATCATCTCCCGGGTAAGGGGAATCTTGATCCCCTTGGAGATAACCCGGTAGTTCTCACTGGCATCCGAGAAAGAGGCGGTCTGGTATTCGCCATTCTCATTCATCCCCTTGAGGTCAGGAGATCCGGACAGGCGGATAGCATGGATGGCCTTAAAGTCATTGGCCGAAGCGATAGCAACGAATAGACGCCAGGTCTGAGGCCATTCCATGTAGGCCTTGAGCAGATTCTTATTGACCAGGGCACTGAAGATGGCCGGAAAATCCGAAGTGGATCCGGAGGCCAGGGCACGACCGGCAATATCCCGGTTGGAAAGACCGCGCGTGGAGATCCCGGCAGCGGTCAGCAGCTCACGGCAGATCTCGACCATGGAGCGGCCGCGGAACTCGCGGGAACCTTCAGACGGTTTTTCCAGACGATGACCGGAGCGCAGAAGCAGACCGTCGGTGACAGCGGCCCGCAGTTTCTGACCGGCCTCGAGGCCGACCTCAGCACCGAAGGCACCGTTGCCGAATGGTTTGCTCTGGGTCTTCATACGGGCAAAGATCGCTTTGCTGGCCCGCTCCAGGGACATCTGGGGATCATTGAGCAGGGAACGGGCAAAGTCGCCGTTATCGGCATCGGCAAGGCCGGCCACCCGCAGGCGGTCATCAATATCGCTGCGGCGCTGGGCATCGACCACCAGGGCACGGGCGACTGCGGCATCAAGATCGGGGGAGGCAGGAGCTTCCTCACGATTTTGACTGGGAGTGGGTGGGGCAGCAGGAGTCTGACCTAGACCGGCAGGAGTTCCTCCGGCAGCAGAGCGCTGACCAGGATCAATGCCGGGCATCTCCACTCCATCGGCAACCAGTTGATCATAAAGAGCCCATGCTTCCTGATCGGTAGCACCAGCCCTTAAGCCATTGGCCTCCAAAAACACTCGATATTTCTTGTTCATTTTTCTTGCTCCTTGTTTTATTTACGCGGCGTGGTGCCGCACAGCATCCGCACTTTGGCAAGCACGTCCGCGCCTATGGGGGTGATGGAAAATTCTTTCAGGCTCCAGGTCCGGCTGACCTTGACGGGGCCGGTGAAGAGTCTGCCATCAATGGATACTTCTGTTCCTTCCGGGACCCAGATCGAACTGAGCACCTGATAGCCGACGGATCCGTCGGTGATGTGGCCATCTTCCACCTTCTGCTTGATCACCTGGCTGTCGGCATCGGCGGCGAAATGGACCTTGCCGTTGCGGCCCGCATAGCCTCCTGTCTTTGCGGCGGTAAAGTCGCGGACATGACCCAGGACATCCTTGGCCGAATTGCGGTTATGGGAATCGAGCAGCGGCACCTTACCGACAGCCGGGACCATCATGCCGTCGGCCAGCAGGATCTCGTTGACGAACTCCCAGCGCTCCCAGTCGAAGACCATGGCCGGCAGCTCGGTGGACAGCACCCATTCCATGCCATCCGTGCCGGCAGAATCACCGGAAGCCGCACGCTGCAGGCTGGCCGATCTTGCCCACATGCCGTGATGGATGCCGACCGAACGGAGGGCGGTTTCAATTTGTTGCTGATTTTGTGGGACCATTGGTCGACTCCTGGAGTTTTAGGCGTTTGTTGCGCATTTCAAAAAGTTTGATCAGCTGTTCCTCTTCCTCAAGCTGGGTCTCGACGGTATCGCTGAAGACCAGACCGCGCTGGGCGTTTTCATCAGTGTGGGTTCCAATAACCAATTCGATCCGCTTTTCAGCGGCCTTGGCATCATTATTTGGATCAACCCAGGTCCAGCCAGGCATCTGACCTGCGGCCATCTCGTGATAGCGCAGGGGGTCGCGGGCATAGCCAGGCATAGGCATAGGATTCATCCAGGCCAGCCAGGCGGCCTCGACAAACCAGCCGATGACCCGGCGGTTGACTTTCTCTTCCAGAAACTGTTGCTGCCCTTGATAAGACAGGCGTTCTTCCAGAGATCCGGAACGGGAAGAGGCGTAGGAGGCATCGGTATAATTGTTGGCATAGGCCTCAAAGGACATGCCGAGTCCCGCCGACTGCCAGCGCTGGGAGTCCTTGACGAATGGCTCGTAGTTATCTCCTGGACTGGTGGGAGCAAATGACTGCACCTCGGTACCGGATGGCAGATTCTGGATGACGGTGGAGTTGAGGCTGAGGGGGGAATCAGCAGCAGCGCCGGTAGAGGCGGGCGTAAAAGGAGTAGTCTGCCCGCCTGCCGGAAGCCCTGCCCCCAGGTTGAAACCGGGGATCGATGATTTGAGGAAATAGGCAAAGATGGCCTGGGCGCGGGCGGTGTCCTGGGTGATATGGCGGAATTCGTCCATGCGGTAGCCTTCAAGGACCACGGCGGATAGCCAGGAGATGCCGGAATATTGGCTGATCATGTCCCGTTCCCAGACGTGGATTATCTCGGTTGCCGGGATCCGGCGCGACTGGCCGTATGATCCGTAGCCGATATAATCGCCGGGATGGTGATCGAGGATGTGATAGAACAGCGGCCTTCCGTTGTCGTCGTACTCAACCCCCTTGCGGGCGGTGTTGCCGTTGGACAGGATGCCGTCAACCAGGGCATCGAGTTGGGAACACTCAATCAGCTCCAGGCGCAGCGGCACGATGCCGGGCAGCGAATCGTCATAGACCCGATGGATCAGATACTGGCCGTCGAACCACATATGACGAAGACCGATAGTCTGCATGGCCCCGTAGCTGTCATGGCCGGTGGAGTCGCAGTAAATGGACCAGCGGCGGAACATCTTTTCCCAGGAGGTATTGGTCTTGCGGTCGAACTTGCCGGCGTTATCACGAAAGAGGAATTGCGGATAGATGCCGGTACGCACCACGTTGTTGCAGATGCGCTCGATACCGCCGGAGATCAGCGAGTTGTTGCGGTACTGGTCCCGGCAGCGGGCAGAGGTCAGCTTGGAGGCGGACTTGACCTCGGCATCGGCGGACCGGAGACGGGGGCGGAAATTCTGGTCCGGCCCGGAGATGGATCCGGACAGGTATGAGCGGTAGAGATCACGGCCAAAACGGAAACGAGCGGCCCTGACCGGCGCGATCAGCGACAGCATACCTCCGACCAGGGACGAATAGGTGTCATAAACCTTGCGGACGGAGATCATCGACGGCCACCGAAGACCACAGGCTGGCAGCCGTAGGATCCGCCGTTCTGAGCTATTTTCAACTCCTGACGCAGACGGGTGATCTCAGACCTGATCTGCCCCAGGTCGGCACGGTTGTAAGTGGAACCCCCAACCGAATAGGACTGGTTCCCTTCCAGGACAGCGGCCTCAGCCTTGAGATAGAGCGCCAGACGGTCAAGAATTTCTTGTTCGGTCATAATCTTTCCTTGCGGTTGATTTGAGGACAATCATCATCTGCAAGGAAAATATGCTATATGTGGTGTATTTAACAGGAGGTCGTTGCTACCAGTAGTAAAACGCTAATAGTGGTACTAACATTTTTGCACTGGCACAGGCCTTGCATTTATATAGAGGAATTTTGCCGGGAGGGGAAAAAAGAGACGGGGTTGGGAAAATGAATGTGGCCAGTTGTTTTTGAAAAGGAGGTGGAATAAAACTTGACTTTACTTCATGTTTGTTCATATATATTTAATATGAGATTTGATTCAACAAAAGAATTATCTAAAAAAGACGTAGAGTCCTTCATTCGAGATATCGTTGAAACTGGAAAGGTTCTAATCATTTCCAAACACGCAAAACAACGAATGAAAGAAAGGAACTATACAATTCAGGACGTACAATTCATATTGACACATGGTCATGCTCAATCAAGTGAGTTCAATGACTTTGCTAAAAATTGGAAATATACGTTTGAAGGCAATGACCTTGATGGTGACACAGGGTCTGTTGTTATAGCAATAGCAAATCATTACAGTGCTGTAATCATTACCGTCCTCGGATAAGAAATCCACAGAGGAAAGGTTGTCACTCGCGTTAAAATGAACGCTACATGGTGAATAAAATGGAAAATTGTTATGTTTGTGGAGATCCACTTACAGTTATTAAGGACCAACCTTACAATTACAACGAATGCGGGCTTGACGTTGTCCTGCTAGGGATAACTCAATATCATTGTGAAAAATGCGGAGAAGACTTTGCAGCTATCCCCAGCCCGCAAAAGCTACATAGAATTATTGGATTTCACATCTGCACAGAGAACAAGGCGCTGCTCCGTCCAAAAGAGATAATGTTTCTCAGGAAAGAGCTACGCCTCAAGGCCAAAGACCTTGCTAGAATTCTTGGTGTTTCCGACTCAATAGTATCGCGTTGGGAAAATGAAAAAGCACCTATTGGAGAGGGAAATGACAGGCTGCTTAGATCAATATTTTTATCATCTATAAATGAGATTGTCGGCATCCGCGAATGCCCACCGACAATCCTAGACCTATTTAAAGAGCTTCCACAAAAACGAAAGGAAATAAAAAAACCTCACGCTATCAGCCTTAACCCACAAGAATGGATGCAAGTTGAAAATTGTTGCACTGCTTAAGATAATTTTCTGATATACGTTTAAAAAGCTGCTTAATTTGCAAGAGAGTCCGCCAAGGTTTGCTGGTGCCCAGAAGGCGGAAGATGTAAAAAAATCCAGCAAAAGTCTGAACTCAGCCCTATGCCTTGGCATTCTGAAAGACTGGGGCTACATGTTAAAAAATGGAGAAGCCTATGGCAAAACCAATATTAACAGGTTCAGCAAGCTTACATCTGAGATTAGGAGCATTTTGTGCTTTGTATACAGCCTTGGCTGTTTCATTCACACCTGCTATCGCATTCTCACTAGCATTGGTGGCAGCACTCATACTGGCAAAGGTGTAATTTAAAGCTTAGGTGCGTATTCAGTCAGGCTGGCGCACCGCCTTTTTAATTCAATCAATACCCCCGCAACCGCTTCAACCAAGCTATCATTTCACACAACCATCCTGGCAGATTGAATTTGCACATTCGCTCGGACCAGAGCAGCAGCAGGATATTGAGAGACAGAGTTTCCACACATCCGCACCTGGGCCGTTTTGGTCAGCGGCTTGCCGTTGTAGAGTAGATCGATGATATAGCTGTCGTCAAACCCCTGGGCCCGGAATAGCTCCCTGGGGGACAGCATACGCAGACCGATATCCACGATCCTGTATTGCTCCCCGCTAACAGTTACCAGGCCGAAGCGGTCTTTGGTGGTGATGGTGTGCAGCGGGTCCAACAACTGCGGATCCTGGTCGCTGCCGTAATATTTCAGGAGGAAGGCCCGCACCTCTCCGACATGGGTGCCGGAAGCGGTGATGGTCGGCATGGGCCTTGTGACCTCCTGACCATCCCGGCAGGTGCCGCGCAGTTTCACCAGGTGCGAGGTGACCAATCCGGTCTTTCCGAGCCCACCCGAGGTGATTGTTCCTACCGGATCCACCGGAGAGGAGCCGACACTCTGCCCGAATTGCCGGACAAGATGGGCAGTGACCAGGGAGTCCTTGCTTTTGCCGGTGATGGTGGTTGCTGGTTCATCCGTCCCGGACCCTACCGACTTACCGTTATGTTTGGCAAGAAAGGCCTCAATCAAGGCATGATGGCCGCCCTTGGTGCTGGCGCATATTGTCCGCAGCGGTTCGTCTGCCGGCATGCAGCGGGGAGATGAGGCGTTGGCATGTTCGGTGCATACAGGCACCACCATGGCCAGTTCTCCACGATGGGCCGCTGTGATCGTTGGCAGCGGTTCATTTATATCATTGGTCCTTCTTTCTCCATGATGGGTAAGCGGCACGATAAACGGATCCGGATTATTGACCACATAGCGCATGATCCCTTTGGCGATCCGGCGCATGGTGGCATCAGCCAGAGGCCTTTTCCGCTCAAAAATCGACGGGGCCGGTATACTCCAGTCGATGCAATCCGCTGCCGTGCGCCATGGCTGCAGCTTCCCTTTTTTCACTGCCTCGCTTTTCGGATCCCCGTGGGTAGGTTCCGGCCAGACAATGGGCAGGCCGTCACAACGGGCAACGAGGAATAAGCGCTTGCGGATAGTCGGGGCGCCGTAATCGCAGGCCCGCAGCTCTTTCCATTCCACCCGGTAGCCAAGCCTTTCCAGACGCGACACCCAGAGATAAAAGGTTTTTCCTTTGTTTACGCCGCAGGGCATCATAACCGGATGGCCAGCGACATCCATTTTTTTATGACCGGAATCATCGCACACATGGACCAGTGGCCCCCAGTCCTGGAACTCCTCGACATTCTCCAGCATGATCACCCGGGGCCGCACCTTCTGCGCATAGCGGACAACCACCCAGGCCAGTCCCCGGATCTTGCGGGCCACCGGCTTTCCGCCTTTGGCCTTGGAAAAATGTTTGCAGTCAGGAGAGAACCAGGCCAAACCAACAGGACGGCCCTTGACGATCTGGCAGGGATCAACGGTCCACACATCCTCGCAATAGTGAGTCGTGTATGGATGGTTCGCCATGTGCATCGCCACTGCCTCGCCATCATGATTGATGGCTATATCGACCGCCCGTCCCAGCGCCATCTCAATGCCGGTACTGGCACCACCGCCCCCGGCAAAGTTGTCGATGATAAGTTCGTCGAAAAGTCCAGGCTGCAGTTTTGGAATTGCTCTGGTCATGTTTTATCCTCGATACAGGCAAAAAGTGAGATCTGGTGAGGGTACTCTTTGGCAGCTTTGCGCAGTTCGTCCATTGCCTCTTTGATCTGCGAGGAGATGTATCTCTCCCTGGTCAGACCTTTGTTATCCGCCGGATCATACTTCTTGCCGTTATATTCATCATTCATTGCCCAGACCGCCCGGTTGAGATGCAGCTGGGCATACACAAGCGCCTGACTCATCTCAGGCCACGCGCAGTTGAGCCAAACGATCTGCTCCTAGACCGCTGACTTTCCCAGAGATGATGTCGAGAGCCAGATCCAGGAGGACAGACTCACGATCTGACCACGAAGAAACACGCTCAGCGGTAAGGGTTTCACCATGGACAAACCCT
Organism: Desulfocapsaceae bacterium; assembly: GCA_028697885.1. Lineage (GTDB taxonomy): Bacteria > Desulfobacterota > Desulfobulbia > Desulfobulbales > Desulfocapsaceae > UBA2270. The sequence goes on along the minus strand of JAQVER010000029.1, from coordinate 18,307 downwards.
GCATGGTCGACGTTACCCCACAAAAAATTCAATCTAGTATTTTCGTCACGAAGAGTGGCAAGCTCCGACATCAGGCGCTTGGCATCATCGAGAAGAAAAACACTATCGTCACCGATGGGGCATCCTGCACCATCATCAATCAGTATGATTTCTTTTAAGCTTTTCAGAAGATTAAACTGGGAATAGAAAAGATCAGCTTTTATTTGAAGACTATCATTAATCTCATCCTGCAGCCCCTCAAGTTCTCCCTTGATTTGCAGATTTTCTTCCCGCAGCTTGCTGTTTTTTAATTCCAACTCCCGTAACTTCACCACCATACGGCTATTGGCCGCGGCCAGTTCTGCATTCAAAGCCTGTCGATCTTCTCCTAGGACTTCCCCATCTGCCGGATCAGCCAGCAGTTCCGGATGAAATTCCCGTAACTGCTCCAGCATCAACCCCCCCCGCAGTTTGGCATTTCTCCTGAGATGCTCACAGGTGGCACAGCATTGCTTTCCTTCGATTATCGTAATCAATCCTTTTTTTTGGCAGAGTTCGCACTTTCCTTTCTTCCGTGCTGTTGACATGTCATTCTCCTTTTCCTGTTCAGTTTTGATGTCTATTTGTCCGTCTATTTGTCCAGTTCTTTGTCTAAACTTTTGTCCTGGCATCTCGACAACTGCCACCACAGGACTGGTAATTGCCACTTTCTTGACTGTGCCTTTCTCCAAGGCCAACTGTTGGCGTTCCCATACACCCAACGGCTTGAGCTTCTTCAGGTTTTCATGGCGCGGCTTGCCGCTCAGACTGGATAGATCACCCATGCCGCAATACCTGGCGCTCATAAATTCCCGGACGCCTGATCCTGGCAAAGTTATGCTCCCGAACACGGCTGCCCATGCGTTTCCATTCTTCGTTGCCGCCGTTATTTTCTGCCCGACTTGCTGCCTGCCTGGCCCTGGTTTCCGCCATTCTTTGTTCCTTGTATGCCTCTTTGCTCTGCAATATCCTGGGAGACTGCCAACCATAGATGGCCAGCCGCTCAGAAATCTGCTGGCCGGTGATCCCGACAATCTTGGCCAGCTGTGACCGGCTGTAATCCCGGCCATCGTCGCAGGTGTACACCCAACCAGGATTGCCGCTGCGTCCGGAACCACCCAGCACCGGCTCGTTGACGATTCTCATTGGTTTGCTCTGGTTTTTCATGGACTCCTCCTTACTTATCCATCTCGATTGATTTGATCGATGCCCGCATGGTGGCCAGGGGACATTTGCCATTTTCGCACAGGTGATAGCGGATGCGGGTGGCATCCTCCCAGGGCAGCGTCCGGTAGATCCGGCTTTTCTTCTCGCACCAGGGGCAAAGGGCACCGGTCCGGGGGGAGAAATCCACCCCGGCAGCGGCCTGCTCTTTGGCAGCGGCAATCTTCATCATGGTCGTAATCTTCATTTCACCCCTTCGGCCAATATTTTATCTGCAGGATATCTTCTGCAACAAGCGTCATCATGCTGCAGTCCCATTGATGGTTGGCCTTGCCGTCCGGGCACTGCCACATATTTCGTTCGTCAACATATTCAGCACACATCTGAGCGGCAAAATCACGGCCATGGACGTCCTGATCATTGACCGAGGCCAGCAGGTGCCAGGCGCCGGGATCGTCCGGCTTTATTTTGAGGATGGAGGCCAGCTGATCCTTGTAATGGTTGGCATCGGCGATCAGCAGCTTGAGGCCGCCTGGGATCTGCACCTTGGTCCCTGGATAGCGGTCGATGGTGGTCCAAGTCTGGGGGTTCGCCTTGCGTCCGGACGCCCCCTTGTAGGCCTGGGCACGGCCCGGATGGGCGCGGGTGAAATCGTAGACCTCGCTGGTACGATGGCCACCGGAATCGATGACCAGCAGATGGACCGGATAATAGAGGCCATCAGCATCCTGGTAGGTGTCTGTAAACATGATCTGCACCAGTTCGGCCTTGGAGGTGGTAAACCCGTAGCGGATCTGCCACCTGTCCGGGGTCAGCCCCCAGCCGATAGCGGTAATCTGATAATGGAAGCCATCGTCCTGGGTATCGGCAGTGGCCACCAGGGCGGCAACCTGCCCCATGCCAGGAACAAGACGGTCGGGACGATCATCGGCCAGCACATAGATAGCATCCTCAGCGCGGTTCTGGCGGGAAGGGATGTGGGCAACCCCCCGGAGCTGGGTGTCAAAGTAATGCATCTCCCCCACATCCTTGAGGCCACGCAGGAAGGAGGCGGCCATCTCGGAGTGACCCACCAATGGAGTCACCAGGCCCGGCGAATGGAAGGCGATTTTTTCCGGGTGTTCGGCGCGCAGATAGGTCATCAGCTCGCGGCCATCTCCGGACAGGGCCTTCTTGCCGCAATCCGTCTCCCGCACCCAGTCAACGCCTTTGCCGTAGGCATGCCATATCCCTGCCTGCAGGGCCTTTTCCCGCATCCGATCTGACCAGACAGAACCGCACTCGAGGCAGACGTAGCCGGCTAGGTTTCCCTGCTCTACCAGTTGCGGATCACGGACATCTTCTGGCCAGCGGACCTGATCAAAGCCCAATGGCTGATGTGCTCCGCAATCTGGGCAGGTGACATGATAGGTAAAAAGGACATCAGCCTCATGGATGCAATATTGCCAGATAGGGCCGGTGACGAGGGTCGGGGTGGAGATCAGCCAGCATTTTGCCCCGTAGCGGTAGGCGCGAAAACGCTCCAGGAACAGCTTCAGGGACGGTGCCTCTTTCTTTGACGGTTGTAACGGCCATTTGTCGATTTCATCGCCGACCAGATAACGGGCCGAGACATTGCCGAGAGAGGATACCGAACCGGCCCATCCCATATAGATGAGCATGGTCTGGAGCTTGATCCTGAAGGAGGCGGTATCGTCGGAGCTACCGGTCATTAGTCTGCGCAGCCGGGGAGACTTGCGGAACATCGGCTGCAGGTAGTCGGTGGAGCGCTTGGCCGATACATCGCGGTCCGGGTAGGTGATCAGCGCATCACCCGGCTGGTTGTCGGCGATATAGCCGATCATGGTTTCAGCGCCGGCGGAACTTCCGGACTGCGGCACCTTTATGTTGCCGCACATGCGCACCGACGGGAAGAACGAGGCGTCCATGATGCCGCGCATGTGCGGCATGAAGGAATTGTCCCAGCGGCTGCCTGCCAGCGGCCCGTAGGTGACGGTGCGGTTTTTCGGGGCCCAGACGGAAGGGGCCTCCTTCTTGCGCCGTTTCAGCAGATGCCGTTCACCCTTGCAGGGGCGGAAAGATATCCGCAGCCGGGTGAGCCGCTTGCGGAACTTCTCCGGCAACCACTCAGGGGCAGTACGCATCCGGATGGTCCGGGTGGTGCTGATATCGACGCAGGGTGAGGGGGCGGTCATTTTTTACCTATTTCCACTTTCATGAGTCAATGAAATCAGTTTCCGTAAACCCAATATCCAGCATATCAGCCCCGACAAGAATTAATTGACATCCAATATTTTTAACGGGTTGAAGTTCAATCATATTGCAGTTTATCCCAGATATTTTAAAAGCATTTCCCTCTTGAATATCAGAGAGAGGTTTTCCTTCAGTTGAATAAATTCCTCTAATCGGGAACTTATTAATAAAAAATTTCATAATCATTTTCCCCAACAGACGGTTATTTAAGCGGATACCGTGGCACCATCATTGCCACGCTTAGTTGTTACGCGCCACCAAGCATAGAAACCAAAACTCTCAATGTATCAGCATCCTCTCTTTTACATTCCCTCCGAGCCTTAGCCATTGCTCTGTCAATTATGGCATCGTCTGATCCATCTTCTATTTCAGGAGTCTTAGCCTCACGCTCCCACCTTTCTGCCAATTCAAGCAAAATAACATCTTTCATATCTGCACCTCCCAGCGCATAAAAAGTTAAACATCCACGTGAATCTAAAAATGTTCCGGCCAGATCCCGGCCAATGTCTCTTCTTTTCCCCCGGACATCTCATGAAGCTGGGCCAGCCTTTCAAACATTGTTTCATGATTAGTAATCCAGACCGTATCCTTTGCATTTTCACACAGGTCTTTCATTGCCAGTATTATCGCGCTTTGTATGGTAGCAAAGGCAGGAATAACCGGAAAAACAGGAATAACAGTATCGATGCCAATCTCGGTTTTTTTTGGCTTTTCATTATCATCAGGAAACGATACGTCTGCCCACCAGAGCGGGCTAGGAAGACGCTGATCTGTATCTTGATCCAGCCAGTAGACATTGTCCTCATCATCCCAGTCGATAGTAGCTCGGAATACGTCGTCCAATTCCTCGTCATAGACCCAGACGACAGAGGAGGCGTCCGGCAAGTCTTGTCCGCCCTCACCGGTGATCCGGTGCCAGGTCAGTGTTGATTCTCTTGTGTTCTCACTCATTTTTTTTCATCTCCTTGTTATACTGTCCTGCTCATCTGGGTAAGATCTCCAACAATTGTGGTTGTTGTCTGCCGATAAAACATGCCAGTTATATTCACAGCCTTGAATTTCTTGCTATTTGTTCTGCTAATTCTCATCTGGATCAAGAAAGGCTCACTCGTATAATCAAATACAGCTATATCAATCCAGTTAGACCACCAGCGCCATTTCTTAAAAACAACATCATCAACCGTCAGGACATCAACCTTCATCAGTTTGCCTCCAGTATCACATCAAATTCCACATCGGCGGCGAAATCGCCCATTCGTTGTTCTATGGCCTCGGAGATCGCGGCCACCAGATCCGGTGCCCGATCCTGATTACCACCGACCACATCGATCCAATCAGGGACACTGGACTGGATGGTGTGGTTGAGGTGGGCCATGAAGGCCACGGCCCTGGCGACAATAGCCAGCTCGAAATCATCGCGGGGGATGAACTTCGACTGCTTGACTCCCAGGTCGTGCTGCTCACGGGTCAACTTGACCTTAGCCGTTTCCAGTTCCACCTCCAGCCGCTCCTCCTGCATCCGGTCCAGCTTGTCGTTGACCTTCTGGCCGGTCTCGGTGCGGCGCAGGTTGATGGCCGCATACTTCTTCACCGCATTCAGGGAGTATCCCCCCTCTTTTTCCGGCCGCAGCAGCATATCTCTGCAGTGTTTGTAAAACTGCGACTGGCCGATCTGCCAGCCATCCTCCTGCAGGTACCCCAGGACTTCTTTTTTTGTTTTGAAAGATTCAGGCATTTCATCACCAGGAAAATATTTTCCTTCGAGCTTATTCAAGTAGCCAGCAAGCTCCGTTCTGATTCCTCGCCATCTATTCAAAGACTCCTTCGTGCTGAGTTTTTGATTTTCCTTGGTAGCAGCGACATATCCATTATTAAGAATGACGAGCTCAAGTTTGTCACTAGCGCTGGCAACCGCCATGAGTCGAGAGATTCTTTCCTGCATTAACTGCGCTCAGCACTCAATTCATCAAAGGATTTTCCAGGGCCGGCAAGAATCGCCTTTTTCCCCGAAAACTGCTGCCAACGAGTAACGATCACATCAACAAATTTTTCTTCTATTTCCATCATCCGGCAATGACGGCCAAATTTTTCACAAGCAATCATGGTTGTTCCCGATCCGCCAAAGCCATCCAGCACAATATGACCAATCTTTGAACTGTTTTTTATAAAACGCTCAAAGAGAGCCACCGGCTTCATGGTCGGATGCTCGATACTGATCACCGGCCTTTCTTCAGACAAAACAGAGGACAATGCGTGTTCAATATGGATGTCTTTCCCGGTGACAGAAAGAATCTCATCACCGATTTTCAGTTGATATTCAGTATCCGAAATCTTCAGGATATTATGCTGATCGCATTCCACGATTGAGCGTTTTTTCCTGCCGCCATACCAGGCGTGACCCGCGCCAATCTTCCAACCATAAAGGATAGGCTCATGCATAAACTGGTAGTCGGAGCGCCCGAGCACAAAATGACTCTTCCTCCAGATGAGACAGGCGGCCAGATGCATCCCGGCATCAATGAATGCCCGGCGAAACTGGATCCCGATCTCCCCTGAGTCGGCATGGGCAACATAACAAGCACCACCCAGGGTCAGGTGTTTGACCATTTCACTGGTTGCCTGGTTGATAAAAGCGGTAAAATCAGAAGACGACATGGAATCATTTTTAATATTTCCGGCCTTTCCGTGATAATCGACATTGTACGGAGGATCAGTGCAGATCATGTCGACACAGTTCCCGGACAACAACCTTTTGTAATCATCAGGACAGGTGGCATCTCCACACAGCAACAGATGATCCCCCATGATCCACAGATCTCCCTGCTTTGATACAGGGACAACAGGAGCTGGGGGAACATTGTCCTGTCCTGGTGACTCCTTTTCTGATCCCATGAGATCATCCAGCTCATACTCATCGAAACCGATAAACGAGAGGTCATACTCATTGAGCATCAGAGCTTCCAATTCAATTTTGAGCAGACCTTCATCCCATTTTGCCAGTTCGGCCACTTTGTTGACTGATATGCGGAATGCCCGGATCTGGGTGTCAGTCATATCATCGGCAAGCATGCATGGAATTTCAGTAAGCCCGGCAGCCAGGGCAGCCTTATAGCGCAGATGGCCATCAACGATGCTTCCGTCGTTTTTGATCAAGACCGGTACCCGGAAACCAAACTCCCTGATAGCTGCTGCCACCTTTTCCACGGCATGGTCATTTTTGCGGGGATTATTTTCATAAGGGATCAGAGATGCAATTTTTCTCATTTCGATATTCTGCATTGTTATCCTCGGATATTTTCTGATTGATAAAGTCCGTCCGGCATAGTCTCCACCCAGTGGCCCACCGCCTCTGAGTTGTTGAGCAGCCAGCTGATCCGCCCTGAGGCGTCCGGGTTTTCCTGCCGCCACGGCTTGGGCACCTCTTTGGCCACATTCATGCCGCCATCGAATATGCGGATATAACCGCGCGACTGGCGCAGCAGCTCTTTTAGCTCTGCCAGTTCGCTTGCGGTACCGTTCGCCTGCAGGCTGGCTGCCGGTACCGCAATTTTTGAAGCTGCTGTCTCTGGTACATCCTGAACCGGTTCCGCTTTTCCGACATCCGTTGAGGGAACCAGAAAATCAGGCAATCCGGCCATCACCCACAGGCGCAGATTGCCGCCGGCCTGGAAGAATTCCCCGGCGTCCTTTCCTTGCGGTACCGGCCAGCGCTTATACTGGCTGTAAGTCTCTTCCCACCAGGTACCGGACTGGATCACCGCCTTGCTGGCCTTACTGCCTATGCCGTCGAAATCGAGTCCGTCCAGGATACACAGGGAATTTTTGAGCGCTTTGTCTGTCCGCAGATCCGGACGCACCCCGGTGGAGCCGATGCCGATGGTGCCGACCAGATCACCGACCGCCTCATCGATGGCGATACAGTCAAGTTCCGCCTCCTGGGTGACGAAGGCCTTGGCCGTGGGGTTGGTGATCCACAGATCACGGATGGATCCGGTGACGTAGTGGTATTTTTTCTTCGGATAGTTCGGATCGATGCGGATCAGGCGGATGGTGATCCGATGCAGGAGGCCCTCTGCGAAATACGGAATGACCAGCCCGGCAGGCAGGACCATCATGCGCGCCTTTCCTTTCCCATTCTTCTCGGCAGAAAGCCCCCAGGATGACCGTGGACGATACGAATTCTGGTATTCCATACCATTACGCTCATCACCGCCCCAAAAGCCCAATTTTCGCTTTATAATGGATTTATGACCTATCCCCCTATTTTGCAGGTAAGCGATCGACATGGGGCGATCCAGCAAGGCCTGATGGCATTTTTCGACGAACTCAAGGCCCTTGGATACCCACAGCGAGGAATCAACCACCTCAGCCGGAAAGGTTTTATCCTCAGGAACAAAGATCTGTTGCCGTCCTGCCTGGGCCTCGGGCAGCTGATAGCGGTATTTTGTGGAGCGCTGTCCGCCCTGGGTGCCCTTTGCTTCGATGCCGAGGAAATCGCAGGCATCACGATAAGAGAGGCCGCGCACCTTGCGCAGATACTCGATGGCATCCCCGCCGATGCCGCAGCCGTTGCCGCCACCCTTCTGCCGGCCACAGAAGAAGGAACCAGCGCCGTCATTCTGCAAGGGAAAGACGCCGAAGCGATCGGTGCCGCCGCACCCAGGAACAGGGCAAGGGCCTCGAAATTCCCTTCCCCCAGAAACAGAGAAAACCTTTCCGGGGGCATCGACCGTGTAGAGATCCAGAACGTTCATCATTGTGGCCTCCTGGCATCAATGGGAGGATGGGAGGGAAGTGGGAGGGAGAAAACGGCCTCCCTCCCACTCTTTTCAAAAAAACAAACCAAGGAAAAACAGTCTCTTATCTTTCTTTTATTCTTCTTATTTATATAAATGGGAGGATGGGAGGAAGATATACACCTGCGCGCGTGAGAAAATATATCTCTCTTGTCGAGTTGCGCGTGTGCGGGGGATATAGGAGAGCCTCCCATCCTCCCAATCTGGCCAGATGCCAATGGCGGTAAGGTTTTGCGAGTGGGAGCGTTGTGGGAGGATGGGAGGGAGAGACTCCCAAAGATGCGTATCCAGGACATAATCAGTTCCCCAGGGACAGCGCCAGGCGGATGAATGAATAAAAAACGCCGCTCGACTTTATCTTCTTAAAGCCTTTGAGTTGCAGCTGATCGGAAAAATCCTTCTGGTTCATGGCCTTGGTTGAGTTGTTTTCTTCCCACCAGTCTCGAAAAAGTTTATATATTTCCTTGGCACCGCAGCGGTTCTCCACCGAGGCGTCATCAAAATCCACATGACAGTTGGCATCGATAAATTCCTGAATATCATCTTCATGGCTGCGGTAGTCCAGGCTATCGTCAAGGATCTTCTGGGGAGGGATCAGCCCTTCTTCCTGGTAGCGTTTGGTACCGCGCGCCATCCAGGCAAGTATCCCGGAGCTTTCTGTCTCAAGTTCCTGGAGCAGATCTCCGTTTCTTTTTTTCTGGTGCGGTTGGGTCGGCAGGTTGACAAAGGAATAAGGAAAGAGAAAAACCTTTATCCGCTCCCAGAAGGCCGAGTCTTTGGCCGGGGCCTTGGGAAGATTATTGCAGAGCAGAAAAAGGAGATGGGTTGGATTAAATGTGGTGTAGTCTTTATCACTGATCCCCCGGCCAGTGAGCGGATCACCTCCGCTCATCAATTTTATTTTACCGGCGGCAAAGCTGTTGCGTTCCTCCGTCTCCGAGGCCCAGATCAGGCGTTTTCCTTTAAGAGCTACAATGTCAGGGGAGGCTGATCCGGATGACTTTCCGAATTTCTGGCTCATCAGAAGTTCGGTCTCAATCGGCAGGGCCAGTTTTCCAAGGATATTGTAGAGCACCTCTATGAGGGTTCCTTTACCGTTCTGACCATGTGGACTGTAGAGGACCACAAAGAGCCTTTCCGTTTTCAGGCCGGTGATGGCATAACCCAGGATTTTCTGCAGGTAACCAATGACCTCCTGGTTGTTGTCCAGCACCTCGTTTAAAAACTTCTCCCAATTCGGACAGGGAGCATTAATCCCTTTCCATTCAGTTGGTGAGGCAACGGTGAGGTAGTCAGATGGAAGGCCTTCACGGAAATCCCCTGTTTGAAGATTGAGGATTCCATTTTTACAAGGGAACAGCCATGGCTGCTGGTCCAGGTCATCGGGATGAATAGTGAGAGGATATTTGTTGCTTACCGCGCAGTTCAACATGGAGTTGCGGCCGCGATCGGAACGGAGGCGGTTGAGCCGCTCTATTAAAGTCTTTTTCTGATAATTGAGGCGCTTGCGGGCAGCGGCATCGTCCTTGCTGTCGGTAAGTTTCCCCAGCTGTTCTTCGATTGGCTCCAGCAGCCTGAGATACTGATTAACCACTCCCTCTGCTGCAGCTTTAGCCTTATTATGGTAATCGATATCCCAATGCGGTCCATGGTAGTACATCCAGCGTCCGGACACGATATTGTAAATGAACTGATCTCGGTACAAGTAGTTGTAGAGCAGGCTGTCACCCACTTCATTAGCCATGTAACAGCGGCGAACGAAATCAATATCAGGCTCGTTGCTGTCTGATTCTGGTTTTTTCGGTATTTTGACCTCTTTTTCCTGATCAACCCTTTCCGACACCTGCAGGCGGTATTCCTCAAGTTTATCAACTTCCGACATTAAATTTCTCCTTCCTGCTGTACAGCCACCGCCTGGACACATACCCCTTGAGGATCCGCGCAGCGACAGGCACTTCAATATCATGGGTCAGCAGGCGGTCGGCAATTTCCTGTATAGATTTGCTGATATACGGCTCTTTCACAAAAATCCGGTTACAGTTCCGGCAGCGGTATTGCTGTTTTCCTGCACGGCTGGTCCCGTTTTTCCAGATGTCATGTTGCCCGCATCGTGGGCACAGCAACCGAGTATTTTCATTTCGTTTTGCACTCATAGTCTCATCCATTTAACTTTCCGTTTTTCCGATCATTTCAAAACTTTGTCCACGCGAAACCACCGGGGTGCGAAATCCCCTTGAATGGAAGGTCCCCGGAAGGACCCATTTTTGTGGGAGGGTGCTAATATTCTGGTTTGATTTGTTAAAAGGGGGTGCAGGGGGATTTGTACAGGAAGTGATGCGCTTAGCCGACCAGGAAGACAGGGGCGGGCACGGACGATCCTCCCAATGTGGAATGTGGTGCGGCATCAATATCACCACATCACTTGGACTTTAGCGCATTGAAGCGCGCAGTGAATTCGGGGAGGAATCGTTTGTTGTACTCAGTGTGAGCTATCTCGTAGAATGGAAGCAGCGGCTTAACACTCTTGCCCGTGCGTCCCTGTAGCATGATCGGTTTTAGACCCTGAGGGGTAATCGCTGATCTGATCTTTGATGAAGGAGAAGACCATCCTACAATTCTCCCCATGGCATTTCTTACGGCAACCTTCCTGTTTCCCATTTGTCGCCAGCTCTTACGACCAGTTGCGCGATCTGTTTTAAATCGTTGATAAACACCAGGAATAAGCTTCCCCCTATTACCCGGCTTGATCAGAACATACCCACCCTTGTTGTTCTTTTCTTTTGATGTGATAGCGTTTCTGGCCATGGCGTGTGTGATGTTGCCATTGGCATTCAGCTTGATGAGTGTTGATGGTATGTATTCTTTAGTACCAAGAGCTCTCTCGAATCCCTTGAGTTTCCTTTCCCCACCTTCAACTTGGGGAAGAAGATAATGATCTGCCATGCGTGCAGGCTCTTTAAACCCCACCATGGCCATCATGTTATGCCCCTTTGTTTTGGTAACCTTCAGGCTATTGAGAGTAAATTGAGTGGGGTTATCGAAGCGGCGCAGCATCTGGGTGCGTACCTCGTCAGCAATGCGCACGGCGGTGAAGTCGAGGGCCTGTTCTGCTGCCCGTCCCGCCTGTTTCGGCAAGGCCTTGAGCAGCTGCCTGACTTGTTTGTCGTCTATCGTGATACCAATCATTTCACACCCCCAACAAAATGGCCTTGATCCGCCCTGTTTGCTATCATGTAGGGATCAAGGCCGGTACTGAAGGAGAGAGAGGAGGTAGGCTCAGGAGAGCCTTGGTGGAGGGCAGAGAGATCCGCAGCAGGGCCTGACGGAAGCTCTCCGATGGTGATCATGGTCATGATTATCATGACACCCATAACAGCAATGGGGATCATGGACGGGACTGCTTCGCCTACAAACCAGGCAGGAAGTCGACGCAGAGCACGGCGGATCTTTCCTCTGACTGGGTGCCGCTCGATGAAGATCATAGTGTTTTCCTCCGTGGTTTAGGTCGCTGATTCAAAGGCCGTGGATCTATAAGTCCGGTTCTTTTTCTCTTTTGTGCCGGGTTCAGTGCCTCAAGCGCGGCGGCCTGGAGCAGTAGCTCGTGGGCCATCTCGCGCAGCCTGGCGGCAGTGAATGATGTCTGGGGGAGTGGTTGCAGGGGAGGCATTATGCTCAGCAGCCCTCGATGTACTTGGCGCATGTGCGCTCTATCTCGGCAATAGCTTCAGCGGCCAGCGCCTTGATCACCGCTGGCTCAATTTTGTCTTCAATGGCTGCCTGTAGACAGGCAACAGCTTTGTAATCAGCCAGGATCTCTTCGGTGAGGGTTGGTAAGGGAGCTACTATCTCAGGCTCACACCCGCAATCCAGGGATGTACCGGAACAAAGGAAGGCAATACAGTTACGAACAGCACCGACATGGCCGCGATCGTCGAGCATAGAGAGCAGATTTTTCACTCCCTGGATGGGATCATATGCCTGCTCAGATTTGTCGGTGTACATCGGGTCCTGGCACCAGTAATCAACCGCCCGGGCGTTCTTCTTGCCGAAGATGACACAAAGTGCCGATGCACCCAGACGTTTACGAGCAAAATGGAACACCTGCCATGACTGCATTTTCTCTTGTTCTTTAGGCATTTATTTCACTCGCTCCTTCTGGCATGATTTAATTATGGAAAAAGAATCTTTGAAAAAGCCCCCGACACCTGCTACGATAAAAACGGGCGCCAACCTGTTATCATCGCTTTTTTCGACGGACTATCCGACGACAGGGCCAGAGGTGTTTTGTTTTTTAGGGGTATCAGTCCAGATCTCGGATACCTTCTTGCCGATGGCCATGGCTATAGCCTTGCGGATACGCGGTGTTTTCCGCTTTCCGCTTACTACATTATGAACGGCCACAGGGGTAACCTTGAGCATGTTTGCAATCTCAACCTGAGTAATTTTTGCGGCCCTCATTAATATTTTTGCTTTATTAACCATGTATCCATTATTAACCAAACGGAAGCCGCAATGCAAGTAAAAAAATCGCAAATGGTTAGAAAAGTTCTTTTCGATCTTGCCACTCAAGCAAATGTTAAAGGAATAAAAGGACTTGCGGTCTTTTTAAATGAAACCGAGGGGAGGCTTTATGGATGGATTCGTAATGGTAATATTGTTGATACAGGAACAATATTAACCAAATTTCCAGGAGTGAATATTGATTGGCTAAAAACAGGTGAAGGGCCAATGTTCACTGAGACTCAAATAGTTTCACCGTCAACATCCCATCCTACTCTCAACCACAAGATAACAGCCAGGATTGAGCCAGGACGAAAGACATATCCCCAGAAAGGCCAAGACAAAGAGAATAAAAAGACAGATCCGCAACAAGGCATCGATCAGGTGAAAGAAGATGAGTTTTCAGAAACCGACATCGTCAACCAGACACTGGCGGTGATCAGATCAAAAACTATCTATAAGCCTGCCCTGCTGAGTAATGTCAGGGCTTTTTATCAAGGAGTAAGGCGCGAGGAAGAAATGGAAGGGATAGACAAAAAGATGAACAAAATGGAAAACGACATGGAAGAGATGAAGCAGATGCTTCTTTCCCTGGGAGCAACCAATAAAAAAAGAGAAACCCAGGCAAACTCTTAGGGTTATAGCCGGCGGTAAAATATCGGCAACTGCAACGAGAAAGTTTAGCAATCCAAATACGGCCAATTTAAAGGAAGACAGGTGCAATCATTACAGAAGATTTATCGTTGATTTGCTTGTGAGAGACGCCGGCATGAAATGCGAAGACGCACGCTCCGTCTCTCCTGTTGATATTGATTTCAGCCGTGGGATTATCACGCTACCACATAGAGGGGGAATGGTAGCCTACATAACAACAGAGAGGTTGCTCCGCGGTCTGGTAAACATGGTAAAGATGTTCCGATATTATAATTGTCAATCAAGGCGCATGGAAAGTGCCTGATACTTGGTGAAAGTTTTGTGATTATGCAAGAGATAAAGCAAACCAAAAAAAAGCGAAGAAAAAGAGAATTAATTACCGAATTCCCTGAACGTAAAGATCCTAATAAGCGTGAATTTGCGCCTGGGTGGAAGTTTGCCGTTCACGACGCCTTTAAAGATGCTTTAGATATCAAGCTCACAACAGTGGTCACAAAAAAGGAAGACGGCACAAAAAAGGAAGAAAAAATATGGACTCAAGGTGCAGCATTTTCTTTTTCCGAAGGTGACGTGATCCATAAAAACCCAGACGGACAACTTACCAACAATCATGACAATGCTGATCCACACATCTTTATTCAGGTCAACAAGGCCGCTCCGACAGTTGATGAAACTCTTGGATATGTAAAGTTTCAGGTATTCACTCAAACCAATAACCCATTTTCAATTACCAACGATGATGTATATGATTGCAACCAGAGGGAATTTGTCAGGCTGTTAAAAACAGGCGTTTTTACTCCTTTAGGAAGCAATAACGATATTATCATTAAAATGGGAATAAACGAAATAGAGAATGCCATCGTCTATTATTCAAGAAATGCAAAAAAACAACCGTTCAAGGTCACAATAAAAAAAGATCAGGATCTTGTATATGTAAATTGTGACTGTCCGCTTGGATTAGAAAAGAAGCTATGCAGACATAAAATAAATGCCATGAGAGGTGATAGGGAAAATAAATCTTCCTTGACGTCTGAAGAGACAATCGAACAATTACGAAAGCTCTTTTGCAACAGCTCAAGCGCAAGAAATTTTTTGGAAGATGAGTGGAGGAAGCTCAGAGAATTCTCACATTCCTTTCCAGGCAATGAAGATGAAATTCAAAACAGGAGAAAACGCATAGGCATGGCCCTTGCCAATGGTTTTGAAAATACAATAGAGGGACCACACTATTTTAATATCAGGTCATGGGAAGAGAACAGAATACCCCTTGCAGATAACCTTTATGCTCCCGTTTTATTCAAATACACAGACAGTGATGGAGAGACAACAGAAAGAGAAGTAACTGTTTTTGAAATTTTCAGTAACAATTCAAACTTCTATCTTTACGGATATTGTCATCTAAGACACGGCATGAGAACTTTCGCTCTCAACAGGATAGATACTGTTTACTTTTCATCTCTTTCTCTCAACAAAGATAAAATTGACCTATTAAACGATGTAAAAAAACAAATTCCAAACATCATTATTGGATAAATGTCATGCGGACAACAATGAGCAGTTGCACCCATCATGCACCCATTTTTAAGTAATATACAAACGTCCATAAACTAACACGGAACAATCTATGACACTGAATGAAACAGTCCCACTTGGCCTGTTATTTTCTATTGGGGCAGTTGTCTTTTTTTTCTGGAGTAAACAAAAAGAAAAACAACAAGCCGTTGATAAATATATTTCTGATAAATATAAAAATAATAATGGCATCGCGATAAAAAGGACAAGTGAACCAGTTCATAAAAGTAATCAACCACAGATTGACTGCCACGCTTGCAAACTTGAAAGCGGAATGATCTCAACTGACACCCCAAAATTTACAGGGTTTATCAGGTTTATCGGTTTCATTATAGTTATACCTTCGATACTGGGTATGGTGGTCTCAGGGATAACTTTTCTGGAAATTTCATTCAAGGGATCTGCAGGAGGGGCAATGGCTATCGGCATGATTATTTTCTTTTTTTGCCTGTCGGCAGTATCCGGCCTGCTTGGTTGGATCTTGTTGATGAAGAAGAAGGTATTTAAGTGCAGTCGGTGCGGTTATATTCTCGATAGGGCATAATGAGCGTCTGCACCCGTAAAGACGGCACCATCTTCGTCCAATGGTCTGAGGGGGGAAAGAAGCGGCGCAAGTATTTCGGGCACGGGATAAAGGGCATGGCCGAGGCGGTGCGCTATAACGAGCGGCACACCAGCCCTGTGGTCAGGGTCCGGGAGACCGAGCCGATACTGGAAGATCTGGCCAATGCCTACCTGCAGGCAAAGATCTCATCCATGCCCCAGACCTCAATGAATAATCTACTCTATAAATTGGAGAAGATTATCCTGCCGCTTATCGGAGATGGTCCGGTCATGGGACTGACCCACCAGGACCTTGACCGCTATGTGGCAGAACGATCGCGGACGGTTAAACTGACCACAGTCCATCGGGAGCTATCGGACGTGCGGGCGATCATCAATTTTGCAGTCAAGCGGCGGCTGATCACCCACAGCCCCATGGCAGGATATGATATGCCGACGCGGGACGATGCCACGGTCATGCCGCTGGCCCAGGCCGAGATCGAGGCCATTGTCGCCCATTCCGCCGATCATCTGCGGCGGGCGATCCTGCTCTCTTTCTTCTGCGGCCTGAGACCGGGGGCAGTGGAGTTGCTATCGCTGAAATGGAGCGCGGTGAACTGGTCGGCCATGTCGATCACTATTATCTCAGCCAGGAAGGGAGGGGTCATGCGGCGCGAGGTGCCTATCCATACCGGCCTTCCTTTACGCCAATGGTTCGAGGCAGACGGAGAGGACAAAGAGCGGCATATCATCACCTGGCAGGGCAAGGCGGTGAAGGATATCAAGCACGCCTTCACCAGGGCAAAACAGCGGGCAGGAGTAGGAGGCAGGAAAATCCCGATGTACGCCATACGGCATAGCTTTGTCACCACCCTGCTTCACATGGGGGTTGACCTGCGCACCATCGCGGATATTTCTGGACATGATGTTAACACGATGTTAAAACATTACGCGCATTCCATGAGCGCCTCGAGGCAAGCCGCTATTGCCCAGCTCCCCGAGATCCTGCACCCATTGGGTGCAGGAAAAACAGTGGGTACAGAAAATGAAAATGAAAAAAACTGAATAAATTCAACATGTCGGGGAGTGGCTCAGTCTGGTAGAGCGCAGCGTTCGGGACGCTGAAGTCGGAGGTTCGAATCCTCTCTTCCCGACCACTTTGTTGGTCTATCTTAATTCATTTGTCACCCTGAGTGATCCAAGTCCATTCGGCAACAATCTGCCACATCATAGCTCACCTGCTCCGAGATAATTCGGACGAAGTATTACCAGATACATTCAATTCCACAGGCCTCAAGTTTCCATATTTTCCTGACCACATTGAGCCTGCTTCCGCCAAAGATTTGCAGGGATAGACCTCTGCCAAGTTAAAGGCAATAACCAATTCCGACTTTGTCAGCAGAATCGGGGGAAAATGCCATTAAATCATTTGGTATAAAATACGACCTCAGTACTGTTATCCCACCTCATGCAAAATCCCGTTTTATAATTATCCAAAGACATCAGTTGTAATCTCTCACAAATTTCATCAAAAAATTGTCAGGATCAACGACCTCGCATCTCACTCACCTTACTCATCAATTCATAATTAGCAGCGAAGCAAACAAGAAAGAATAATCAACGATACCTACACAACCAGTAGTCAATACTTGGCTGTTAATCAGGTCAACGCGTATAAAACCTGTTCAATATGCCTGTTCAATTTTTCTCTGTGCTTCACGTACTTATTTTGAGTGCATCAATATTGTACCAAAGTACCATAGACTTGATTTTTTCATGGACCTATAATTAAATCAGATAGGAGAACAAGGTATTTTAGACACTTTCAAAGGGAGGACGCCATGACTGAGAATACATCCGGAACTGGAAGCACTGGCCATGCAGGACCTATTGGTCAGGTATTTGTCATTTTTGGAGAAGTGAAAGCAATTGCCCCTGATGGGTCAATGCGAACCCTTGCGCCTAACAGTCCAATATTTGCTGATGATCGCATATTAACTGGAGGTGACGGCAAAATCTCTATCAACTTTAACGACCCAGAGCATACAGTATTAAGTTTGGGCCGGAATTCTAATGTAATCATTGACGAGGAAGTCTACAATCAAGGACCGACTGAGGACTTTGCCGGAGCGACCAGTGAGGTAGAGGACGTTCAAAAAGCATTGGAAGCAGGCACATTTGACCCAACGACAGAATTAGCCGCAACAGCGGCAGGACCGGCCGCAGCAGGGGCTGGAGGTGTTGCCAGTGCCCGTGACGGTGGGCCTAGATACCCTGTATTTAATTTAACAGGTGAAGCTGTAACACCCGTGAGTGGTGCAGAGACAACTGGAGTAACCAGAAGCTTTTTAGATCCGGATATTCCAACTACCCCTCCAGAGGCAGCCGCTCCAACAACTACTCCGACGACTACTCCGACGACTACTCCGACGACCACTCCGACGACCACTCCGACGACTACTCCGACGACTACTCCGACGGAAACTCCGACGGAAACTCCGACCGAGACACCGACCGAGACACCGACTGAGACACCGACTGAGACACCGACGCAAACTCCGACGACGCCAGGTGACGATGACGACGATGATGACGATGATGACGACGACGATGATGATGATGATGACGATGATGATGACGACGATGATGACGACGACGACGATGATGATGACGACGATGATGATGACGACGATGATGATGATGACGATGATGATGACGACGATGATGATGACGACGACGACGATGATGACGACGATGAGGACGATGACGACGACGACGATGATGATGACGATGATGACGATGATGAG
>JAQVER010000028.1 GCA_028697885.1 Desulfocapsaceae bacterium | reverse complement strand
TCTTCTGCGCCAATGGTACTGCATGGGTGACTATGTGGGAGAGTAGGACGCCGCCGAATCTTTTATATATAAAGCCCCAATCAGTTTTCTGATTGGGGCTTTTCTGCGTCTGGGATCTAAGACATCACATGTAGTTGAAGAACGTTATTGTTTCCCCTTGGCTTTTTTCTTGTAGGCATCAATGTCAGGGAATCCGCTCTGGAATGTGAGTTGTGCCTTCTTGGGGGCTATTTTTCTTTTCAGCCAGTGTGAAAAAGGCTGTATGGAAAGGATGAGGAGCAAGAATGCTCCTCCCTGTTTCAACCCATGGGGCAGGAGCTCTGAGGCTTCGCCGATTACTGCTTGAGGTATGATCCCGGCCATTGTGTACAGCTGATCAACGGCTAAACCAAAGAGTACGGCACAGGATGACAAAATAAGCAGGTACCGAACAGTACCCTTTTTCCCAAGGATACCAATCAACACCGAAAGCGATGTGATATTGGTGGCAGGACCAACGAGCAGAAAAACAAGGGCGGTGCCCGGACTTACTCCTTTTAAGATCAGGGCGGCAGCCACCGGAGTAGAGGCGGTTGCACAGATATACAACGGGATGCCAATAACCAACATGATCAGCATGGAGGAAAACCCTCCATCCAGCCATCGGGTCATCAGTTCGTCTGGAATCATAACCATGATCACTCCGGCAATGAGCAACCCTGCGAAAAACCAGAGGGCAATATCACCCCAGACATCAACCAGGGCGTACCTCAAACCATCTATTATCCTGCTGCTCCATTGACCATTATCAGCAGTGCTAGCTGGAGCAGACGTCATACCCTTTCCAGGATGAATATCAACATGGTTATTGATCTTCGGTGGCATAGGTGTCAGGGGTTCAGGCCAGTCAATGATGTTTTCGATAAACCCTGCTGCCATCGCTGTTATAAAGGCTGCGATCGGTCTGATTACCGTCATGATCGGGTCAAGCAGGGCATAGCTGATGGCGATGGAATCTACACCCGATTCCGGGGTTGAGATGAGAAAGGCAGTTGTTGCCCCTTTATTGGCGCCCTGTTTTTTCAGTGATACGGCTGCCGGCAGGACTCCGCAGGAACAGAGAGGCAGCGGAACTCCTAATATCGCCGCCTTGATAACCGAGCTGAATCGTCCGGAACCCAAATGTCTTGCTACTGTTTCCGGATTCAGAAATATTTTGAGCAGTCCGGCGACCAGAATCCCAAATAGCATGTATACCGATGAATCAAGCAGAAGCGACCACGATGCTTCGATCACTGCACTGATGAGATTAAACATGAGTCCCCTTTCCCTTAAATGGCGATTATTTATTAATTTATGAATGAATACTAAGTCTGTATGACTGGCAGATCAAGAAAGCAGATGCATTTTCCGCCAGGATTGTTCATAATGATGTTCTTATCTGTTTTTTCTCTATTCAAACTGATTTTCCATGATCCTCGATGATACAAACAAATCTTGATAATGCTGGTATTCTTTACGTCGTTGCCACTCCCATCGGAAATCTTGAAGATATTACCCTCCGGGCCCTGCGTATTCTGAAGGAAGTTGATCTGATTGCCGCAGAAGATACCCGTCATACCAAACATCTGCTGAACCATTTTGACATTCACACTCCTTTGATCAGTTATTACCGGGAAAAAGAGGCCGAACGGTCGGAAGAGCTGGTGCAAAAACTGCTTTCTGGTGAGACCATTGCTCTGGTCAGTGATGCCGGGACTCCTGGTATCTCTGATCCTGGGGCAGTCTTGGTAAAAAAGGCAAGAACTGCCGGGATTACCATTGTTCCTTTGCCTGGTCCTTCAGCCCTGACTGCAGCTCTTTCTGCCGCTGGTATTACCGATGGCAGCTTTTTGTTTTTAGGTTTCCCCCCCTCCAAAAAAGGGCAACGTCAAAAGTTCCTTTCCTCTTTTGTGGAAGCTCCGTGGGCTCTGGTCTTTTATGAATCACCCCATCGGATCCAGGCCCTTCTGGCTGATGTGCTGGCCGCATTGGGAGACCGTCAGGCCTTCTGGGCCAGGGAGTTGAGCAAGGTCTATGAAGATCTGCAGGCAGGATCTATCAGCCAATTGCTGGCCCTGGCCACTGCTAAGAAAAATCGGGGGGAATTTGTGCTCATTGTTCACCCAGCCTCTAGTCAACAAGAGGTCACCGGTGAAAATGTGGAGGAAATCCTGCTCTGGTATAAGGAAAACACAGAACTCTCTTTAAAGGACGTGAGTCGTCGTGTTGCCGAGGATCTGGGAATTTCCCGTTCCAATGTCTATCAAATGGCCCTTGAACTCTGGGCTGCGACTAAGGAAGAATCATGATTAAACTTCGCACCTGCATTACTCCGGAACAGCGCTTTCTCTATGGTATTCACAAACCGTCCTATACGGTTTGTAACCTCAGGGCCGGCAAGAAAATTGAGCGTTTAGGCCTTATTGATGGTGATTCCGTGCAAGATAATCGGGACAATTTCCCCGATGGCACCCTCTCTATCCCCAAGGCCGATTGGATCTTTGAAATTCCCAATCCTTTTCCCTTTCGAGGTACGACCTTTATCGACCAGGAATGGGCGGATGCCAGCGCTGTTGATTACCGACGAATCTCCCTTCCGCCAAAAGAGCAGATATCGCTGACCGAAACCCTGAAAGAGGGGGGTGGACAGACAACTTTGTTCAGCCGGCTTCCCTCTGCCCTGCTCCTCGCTCTTGCAACCTGCTCCACCGATGCCCAGGATCTCGTCCAGCTGGCGGAACTCAGTTGTCAGATTGAAAAAGATTCAGCAGGAGCTCCCTTAGGTTTGCATTACCGAAGGACTAAACATGGCAGGATCCGCCCCATTATTCACAATCATGCCCTGTTTGAAGCCGTGGCTAATAATCCTTGTCTGCCTGATAACTATAAACTCATTATGGTGGTCAGACCGGGCGCCCAGGGAGGTAGTGAGATTGTGGGAGAATGGCCCGGTAATGGTGATACCCACGTTTTTGAGTACCTGCGCCGAAATTCCTATATTGCCGGCGGTCATTATGCGGCCAACATGGCGGATGATGCCATCCGTTATGCAATTAAGGAGCTGTCAATGGCCGATATGCAGGGCTTGCGACATCTCTACTATCAGCGTACTTATATCCGCCTGGCACAGTTGCTGGGCCTTGAATTGCCACCAGAGCAACAGGGCTTAACTCCTGATCAACTGGAGCGCCTGCGGCAGAAAATTCTACAGGCAATAGGGGAGCAGGACATTTCTTCCATGGCCACATTGTGGGGCTGGAATTTCGGGTTTGATTTTGCGGCCAGCGGCTATCGGCTGCATGCTTCGCATCAGCAGATTCATCAGCAATATGCGATGATCCCGGAAACGGTTGCCGTTTATTCAGGTGATGATCTTGAGAATTCCTGCGGCGAGCTGCCGGCCTTTGGTTGTGGCGATATGGTGGCGGAAGTGATGCAGCACTACCATGAACAATATGACGCTGATTTTTTTGATGATTATATTGGCTGCATCAAAAATAACAGACGGATGGATGGTCGTAAGGATCGGGAAAGCAGTCTGGTGGTGTGGCAGGACAAGTATGCCATGCTTTTTGTGCCTAAAGCCCAGACCTCCCAGTGGGAGCTGCAGTTGATGGCTTTGAATGATGAGGATGGAAAGGCAGTTGGCAATATCCTGGAGGCAGGACCGACGATGCGGGCCTCACTGGATAAAGGGATCCTGTTGGCGCAGAAGGCCCTGGCTCGACTGGGGGCAAAAATGGTGACCTCCATTGAATACCCGAAACGAATCGGCAGAAAGGGAGAAGCAGGTCAACATCTGCTCTACGCCTTTCTGCCTCGTCTTCCTCACTCACCTGGCGCCTTCAGCGAGGCCCAACTCCGTTTTATTAATCGTCACTATCCTGAAGATTTTGCTGCTGTCTGCCGGCAGCAGCTTGCCAAGCTTGAATAAATCTAATTTAATGGGCAACAATATTCACATTCACTTTCGTCTTTCCCAACACCTTTTGCAATCCCAGTTGTTGCGGAACATTCAAGACTAAAGGGCCTCCGATATGGGCACCAATGGGTGCCTGCTGGGTGTCATCTTCAGGTTTGACCAGCATCAGAAAAATGCCGATATCCATGGGATCGGTTGCCTTAAGGGTCTCCTGCTCAGTGTCACTGAGATAGAGGTCATAATTCAGGTCATATTCTGTTGGATCTACCAGAGTGAAGGTGATCGCCGGACTGTCGCATGATTCCAGCCAATAGGCGGAGACCGCATTATCATCCTTGTGAAAAATCTTGAAAGTAGTGTATTCTTCAAAGCCGGGGATTCCTTGGGGAAAAGTGAAGATTTTTTCACTGTCGATTCTGGGTTGTCCTGTGACTGCGCTGCGCATGCTCATATGCAACTCCTTATGGTTAGAGGGATAGGAAAGGATGTTGCCCAATCTGCTTTTGCGATCGAACAACAGGCACATATTATATTGAAGATTTATCTTTTCTCTCTTCTTATCGACGGCAGGGAATAAATCTATAGGTCAAATACCGCTTATTAAAATATTTTTGATATACAAGACATAGGGTGACATCAATGGATACAAAGGACAAACAAGGTTTTTTCGGCAATTGGGGTGGGGCATATATTCCAGAGGTATTGCACCAGACCTTTGAAGAACTCAATACTGAATTTATAAAATGCAAAAATGATCCCGCTTTCTGGCAGGAGTATGTGGAGTTGATGTCCACCTATTCCTGTCGTCCAACGCCTTTGACCCATGCCGAAAATCTGTCCAGGCATTTTGGCGGAGCCCAGATTTATATCAAACGTGAGGATCTGAATCATACCGGTGCCCACAAGGCTAATAACGTCATGGGCCAGGGCTTGCTCGTTAAAAGGATGGGGAAAAAACGGGTGATTGCCGAAACCGGGGCTGGCCAGCATGGCATGGCTACCGCTACCATGGCGGCTAAGTTCGGTCTGGCCTGTACCATCTATATGGGCGAGGAAGATGTCCGGCGCCAGCGTCCCAATGTCTTCTGGATGGAGAAGATGGGGGCCACTGTTGTCCCGGTGACCGACGGTTCCCGCACTCTGAAGGATGCTATTAATGAGGCTTTTCGCGACTGGGTCACCAATGTGGATGAAACCCATTATGTCTTTGGTACTGTCTGCGGGCCGCACCCCTTTCCGGAGATGGTGGCCTGGTTCCAGTCCATCATCGGACTGGAGGCCGCCGAGCAGATCGTCAAATATCATGGGAAGATGCCGGCTCGGATCTTTGCCTGCGTCGGTGGCGGGTCGAATGCCATGGGGATCTTCAAGCGTTTTATCCCGGAAAATAATGTGGAATTGGTGGGGGTAGAGGCAGGAGGTCATGGAATCTCAACGGGTCTTCATGCGGTGAGACTCAGCGGCACTGATGCCTCGCCGGGGGTAGCTCAGGGCTATAAGACCATGTTCCTGCAAGATGATGACGGGCAGATGAAGGAGACCCATTCGGTGGCCGCTGGCCTTGATTATGTGGGGGTCTCGCCGATTTTGTCCGATCTCTGGGAGAAGGGCAGGGTGCGCTTTGAGTCAGCCACTGATACCGAGGTCATGGCCGCACTTGATCTGACCATGAAAAAGGAGGGGATCATCCCGGCCCTTGAATCAACCCATGCCTTTGTTCAGGCCTTCAAGGAGGCCCCGCAACTGACGCCTGATGATGCCATTATCATCAACATGTCCGGCCGCGGCGACAAAGACATCTTCACCATAGCCCATGCCTTCGATGATCCGTCCTGGAAGGATTTTATCATCAAACGGGGACTGGAATATAGTCAGAGCAGATAACTATAAGACCTGCGAGGAATAGAGAATGCAACTGGAACAACAATTACGCGATAGACTTGAGAGCAAGGATATCCTGCTCATGACCCATATCGTCCTTGGATATCCATCCTTTGATACCAACAGGGAAGTGATCAGGCAGATGGTGGAGAACGGCGTGGACTGCATTGAAATGCAGATCCCTTTTTCGGAACCCATGGCCGACGGCCCGGTGATTGTCCGGGCCAATCAGGAGGCCATCCAAAACGGGACAAAAGTTGCCGATTGTCTGGCCTTTGCCGCCGAGATGACTGCCAGTCATGATATCCCCTTTCTCTTCATGACTTACTATAACATTATCTTCAAGTACGGGGAAAAAGCCTTTTTTGAAAAGGCGCATGCCTGTGGAATTAAGGGCTTTATCGTCCCCGATCTGCCGCCGGAGGAAGGGGAGAGCTTCCTGCAACTGGCCGCAGAATACGAAATAGCCCCCATTTTGATCTTTGCACCCACCTCTACTGATGAGCGGATGCGAGTGCTGGCATCCCATGCTAGAGGTTTTATCTACTGCGTGGCCCGGCGCGGTGTTACCGGTACAAAGTCGGTGATCGGTCAGGATGTGCTTGAGTATCTTAAACGTTGCCGGGAGGCGACCAGCCTGCCCTTGGCCGTTGGCTTCGGCATCCAGGATCGGGATGACGTCAGTGCCCTCATCGGCAAGGCGGATATGGCGGTGATCGGCTCGCAGACCATCCGTCTAGTCGATGAGAAAGGGGCCGGGGCGGTGGGGCCGTTTATTGCCGGTTTGCGCTGAGAGAACAATAAAAATAATAATATGGGGAGTGTTCCTCATTCTATTTCCTCTTTGTTGGGTAAACTCTATAATAGGGAAATAAGGGACGCTTCCCTTGTTTCCCTACCTCACCCGCATTCATTTTCCCACTCCTTTTTTTATCTGCCATTCCACATTTTCTTCACTCGTCACAATAAGAGGTGCATTTTGCTGTGACTGACTCTTTCTTGTCTCTAAAACCGTAGCTCCAAATCAGGGGGAGATCTCGGTTTTTTTATGATTTTTAGGGAGGTGAGGGATGCTTCCACTATTTTCGACAAAGGATGGCCATCATTATGAGGTCATTTATGAGGAAGATGTAGGTGAGAGGAAAACGCCTTGACATTCGATTTTGTCTCTGCCTACTCTATTGGCATATGTTTGTTTTTGGAATGAGGGAGCAAGCAAGATAGAGGTGGAGGGACGGGGCTGATGGTAGATGATTCTAACGGTAGAATGGCGATGGTTGGACATAGAGATAGGGGGAGTGCTCTGAATCTTCTCTTTTTTAAAAAGATTATATTTATTTTTTCTTCTATTTTTTTCCTGTATGCAGAACAGGCATCCGGGAATAATAATCCACCTCTTCTCCACCGTCCTCCCATTAATATTAGAGGGGGGAGTGCCGCATTGCTAAATATCCCATCTCTTGCCTCACCCCCAGATGAACATAAAAAAAACAACATTGATTCTCTTCTTTTTAATGGGCAAGAAGGTGATCCTCTAATGCGCCATGATTTTACCCCATTGATGCTTGCCGCAGAAAAAGGGGATGTCATAAAGGTACAAAATCATATCTATGAGGGAGAAGATGTTAATGCCTTCACAGAGGATGGTGTCACAGCATTGATGGTAGCCGCAAAAAACGGGCACATCGGAATCGTTAGGCTCTTATGTGAAAAAGGGGCAAAAATCAATAACAACTCTTTTGGCCCCATGGCCAATAGGCGGCCGATGAAAGGGTACGCGACGGAGGTTACTGAGCAAATACTCAAGCCATTTCAATTGGACTTAAAATATTATGATTCAAAGAATAACGGCTTTACTCCTCTTGCCTTGGCTATTGCTTATGGACAGACACAGATCGCTGAATTTCTTATCTCACAGGGTGCGGATGTGCACCAAAGAAGTTTCGGCGCAAGCCCACTGGCAATCGCCATCTATTATGGGCAACCTGCTTTGGCCCTATATTTGATTCAGCAAGGTGCTGAATTAAGCCCAGCGCAACAGATGGTCGGCCAAAAGGGAGATCTCCTCTATCAATCGTTGCAAAGAAATTATTGGGATATTGCTGCTATTCTCATCGATAAAGGCCATGAGGACTTGAACTCTGTTACAAATACGACACAAGGCATTCCTTTCTTACATTATTATTCAAGAAGCGAACAACTTGCCGTGATGAAGTTTTTGATTAGTAAAGGTGCTGATCCAAATCTCTATGACATGGATGGCATGTCACCGATTCATTATGCCTCTCTCGAAGGAGGACAAAAAGCTGTTGAATTGCTTCTCACCTCTGGAGCCAATATTAATTCGGCAAGCTTGCAGACCTCTAAGGATGTATACAGAGAACAATTCGGATCTACACCACTGATTATGGCAACTACAATGGGATATTTTGATCTTGTCAAATTTCTGGTTAAGCAGGGGGCCAAATTGGAGGCAATGGATCAGCAAGGAAGAACTCCCTTGTTTCTCGCTATAAAAAATACTTTCGGAAATGTCATTACTGAATTGAAATCCGGAGAGGATAATGAGAAAAAATATTTTATCGTAGCTGACTTTTTGATCAGTCATGGGGCAGATATTGATTGTCAAGACATAAATGGTGAGTCGCCATTACTTTATGCAACTCGTTCTTGGTCTTTAGCATCAATGAAATATCTGATAGGTAAAGGTGCTGACGTTAATATCGAAAACAAGAAAGGGATGACACCGATAATTGTGGCCGTTAATGACAATAACTTGGAAAAAATAAAATTATTAGTTGATTACGGCACTGTGGACGTAAACAAAAAAGAATCTCTTGGTCGACCTCCGCTCTGGTTTTCAACGAAACATACGGATATGGCGTGTGCTAAGCTGCTTATAGATCACGGGGCTGACATTAACGACAGATTGTCTTCAGGAAGTACCCTTTTGATGGATGTGATTCAGCGCGGTCATTTTGATTTTGCCGATCTATTAATGGAAAAAGGGGCAGGAGTTAATGGTGTAAATAAAAAAGGAGAGACCGCCCTTATCATAGCTGCTGGAAAAAATAATTTGACCATAATGGAAAATTTAATAAAACGTGGTGCGGACATAAATGCTCAAGACATCGATGGAATAGATCCATTTTTCGCAGCTCAGAGAGAAGGAAACCAGAATGTCATTGACTACTTAGAAAAAAATGGAGCAGATACCTCTCGCTGGAAAACACATCTTGAGCGGGTACAGACCTTGCGAAGAAAAGGTCTATTTCCTGATGACCTAGATCCTAAAAGAATTTCTCCTCGAGAATCACTTTTTTTGATCAAAGAAATTTGATTTGGCCATTTCCTTATAAATGCGGCTGTCCTGGAGGGAATGGTAGTGACTTTTTTGCTTCTATATGAAAATCTCAGTAACAAAATGCATCCTTGCCTTTTCTATTGTTGGGCACTCTAAAAACTACAGTGGGTAGGCAGATCTTCTGCTCATGGAATTGACACCGCTGTTACCAGCGAAATGGCTCAACCTTCAATGTGTGCCGGTAAGCAGATGATGCTGGCTGGCCGCGTAGCATAATACCTTCTTAAAGAGGGCGTGGATGGTGAGTTCTGTTTCGGTCTCAAACCCTGCGGACAGGGCGGGGAAGGATTTGATAAAGTGTCGCGATATGACCCGGAAGCTGCAAAGCATGTCGGTGAGATGGCGGCAGAATACGAAATAGCTCCCATTTTGATCTTTGCACCCACCTCTACTGATGAGCGGATGCGGGTGCTGGCATCTCGTGGTGGAGGTTTTTTATAGCTACTGTGTGGTCTGGTGCGGTGTTACCGCTAAAAAATCGGTGATCGGAGTTCTTTTATTTTTCTCTGATTGCAGTGTCTGGTTTGGTCAATAACATCTTGGCCAATCGCAAATCTCGGGTTATAACCCTCTTTTTAACTTGCTGTCCCTGCATCCCTCGCAGGATATTTAACTCAGTTCATTGTTGAGACTGAGAATTGTTTAGAGGTATAAGAGACTATTTGAAAACTGTTGATATGACTGAAAATACGATGACAGATGAGCTCGGCGTCTCCGGGGTGCTGTGGAACCTTGGAGATCTTTATGGCAACGAAGAGGACTCGGCACTGGAGGCTGATATCCAGTGGTGTATAGAGGAGGCCCAGGCTCTCCGCGGCCGGTTTCGCGGCCAGGTGGCAACTCTTGGAGCCAAGGATTTGCTGGGCCTTGTTGTGCGCCTGGAGGCCCTTGATTGCCGGATTACCCGCCTTGCAACTTTTGCTTTTCTCAACTTCACTACCCAGATGGAAAACAGCAGGGCCGGCGCCCTGGAGCAGCGGATAGAAGAGCTGGCCAGTTTGTGTAAAAAGGACGTGGTCTTTTTTGAGCTGGAGTGGAACGTGATACCCTCTGAAATCGCGGCTGGCCTGCTTGCAGCCCTGGAACTTGCGGGCTATAAACATTATCTTGAGGCCCTGCGCCGTTACCTGCCGCATCAGCTCTCTGAACCCGAGGAATCTTTGCTGCTTGAATATGCCCCGGTGGGGAGAAGCTCCTGGAACACCCTCTTTGATAAAGTCCTCAGTGGCCTGCGTTTTGGTGAGAAAAAGCGTGTCGAGGAAGAGGTGCTGACTGATTTGCATCATCAGGACAGGGAGGTGAGAAGGCAGGCGGCAGATGAGCTTACCGCTGGACTGCAGGGCCAGAGCCATATCCTTACCCATATTTTCAACACCCTGGCCGCCGACAAGATGATTGACGACCGTCTGCGCCGCCATGAAAGCTGGGTCCACTCCATGAATCTGGATAACGAGCTGACGGATGCCACTGTGGAAACCCTGGTGCAGTCGGTGACCAGCCGTTATGACATTGTTCAACGCTATTACCGGGTAAAAAAAGAGCTGCTGCATCTCGATGAACTTACCGACTATGACCGCTATGCGCCCCTGCCGGCTTTGCCTTCGCAAATGATCGGCTGGGATGAGTGCAAGAGCATGGTGCTGCACTCCTTTGAGGATTTTTCCGGAGAACTGGCCGCCATTGCCGAACGCTTCTTCGCCGAAAGCTGGATTCATGCCCCGGTGCTCAGTGGCAAGCGAGGTGGAGCCTTTGCCCACCCCTGCGTTCCGGAGGTGCACCCTTATGTCATGGTCAATTATACCGGTACCCTCAATGATGTCTCCACCGTGGCCCATGAACTGGGGCACGGTGTTCATCAGGTGCTGGCTGCAGGCCGGGGACACTTCAACAGCGACACCCCGCTGGTCCTGGCGGAAACGGCCTCGGTCTTTGCCGAGATGCTGGTTTTTCAGAGTCAGCTGGCCTTGCTCACCGATGCAGCGCAGAAGCGGGCCTTTATCTGCCAGAAGCTGGAGTCGATCTTTGCCACGGTCTTCCGTCAGACGGCGATGAACCGTTTTGAAAAGCTGATGCATGAAGGAAGACGCAACAAAGGCGAACTGAGCAGTGAGCTCCTGAGTGAATACTGGCTGCAGACCCAGCATCAGATGTTTGGCGATTCCGTGACTCTGCGGACGGACTACGGGATCTGGTGGTCATACATCCCGCATTTCCTGGCTACGCCCGGCTATGTCTATTCCTATGCCTTTGGCGAACTCCTGGTGCTGGCCCTCTATGGTCTCTATCAGCAGCATGGTGATTCCTTTGTTGCCCTCTATACCGAACTGCTGGCAGCGGGTGGTTCCGCCTCGCCCTATGAGCTGCTCAAACCCTTTGGCATTAACCTGGATGACCCTGGCTTTTGGCTGCAGGGACTGGGGGTTATTGACCAGATGTTGCGGCAGGTGGAAGAGCAAGTTCCCGACCATCAATAACGGCGGCCCGAAGCCAGGAATGAACGACCAGCTTACCCTCGATCTTGCCTTTATGCAGATTGCCCTTGATCAGGCCCGGCAGGCGGCGTGCAGGGGAGAGGTCCCGGTCGGTGCGGCGCTGGTACAGGGTGAGACCCTGCTGTCCGCTGCCTTCAACCGACCCATTGCCACAAACGATCCCACCGCTCATGCCGAGATGCTGGCCATCCGGGAGGGTGCGGAAAAAATCGCTAATTACCGGCTGGTGGACACAACCCTCTATGTTACCCTGGAACCGTGCATCATGTGTATGGGGGCTATTCTTCACGCCCGGATCAAGCGTCTGGTCTTTGGCGCCCTTGACCCGAAGACCGGGGCGGCCCAGTCGCGTTATACCATCGGTGTTGACGGCCTCCTGAATCATCGTCTGGAAATTCTTGGTGGTGTTCTTGGCGTCGAATGTTCGAGACTCTTGAAGGATTTTTTTAAGGTACGACGGAAAGGGAAAATAAATGAACAGGGCGTAGCGCCGCATTTTTTCGATGAAGTATGACTTTTTAGTTGCGAAAAACGAGTTCACCGTTTACATATAACTTCCTTGTGTCGGTCATGAAATGATAATAGTTATGAGCGATACATTGCTGAGCATTTTTGTTGTGGAGAGGTGACCGAGTGGTTTAAGGTGCACGCCTGGAACGCGTGTGTACGCAAGTACCGTGAGTTCGAATCTCACCTTCTCCGCCATATATAAAAGCCCCGTTGAAATGATTCATTTCAACGGGGCTTTCTTTTTTGGAGATGATTGCAAAGATCCTTGTTGCTTAAAAATTATTGCTGCTGTCAGCCACACCTGTCTTGTTGATGAACGGAAAATAGTCCCGATCCGCCTCGAGCATATGGAGCATAATCACTTCAGATACCAGAAACTGAAAGACATCGCCGAGCGTGAGGGTGGATGCCTTGAACTCTTCTGCCACTTCGATCCCCCTGGCAAGCAGTTTGGCGTGTTCTGCGATGTGTTGACTCAGGCCGGGAAAGTGAATTGTCTCCAGGATTAATTCTTCATCGTGGAAGTGTTGGCCGATATCGGCAAGCAGTCGGGTAATGATCGCGGTAATCTCTGTGGCCGGACGAGCCGAGAGAACCGCTTCGAGCAACTCATTGGAGAGGTAAAAGAGGGCCTGATGTTGTGAGTCGATAAGCTCGTTGCCGCAACAGAAAGAGTCTTTCCAGGCCAACCGTACCAGGTTGCTTTTGCTTCCTCCCCTAACATGGTGGGTAACGATGAATTTCACCCGGTTGCGTCCGGAGGATTTGGCCAGGTAGAGTTGCTCATCCACC
The DNA here is from genome assembly GCA_028697885.1 of Desulfocapsaceae bacterium. Taxonomy (GTDB): domain Bacteria; phylum Desulfobacterota; class Desulfobulbia; order Desulfobulbales; family Desulfocapsaceae; genus UBA2270. Next base: position 28,068 of record JAQVER010000028.1, on the reverse strand, counting down.
TGGGAAACGATATCCAGCACCGATCCGCTTGGAGTGCACTCTACTGTTGCCACTCCCAGACTGGCAGTGACAGATTTCGCTGTCATCGACTCTTCGTGGGGAATGGCCAGGGCTAAGATCTCCCGACGGATCTTCTCGGCGATGGCAACCGCGCCACTGCTGTCTGTCTCCGGCAAGATACAGACAAATTCTTCCCCGCCGTAACGGGCGGCCAGATCAGCGGGACGGGCAAGGCAATCTGCCATCACCCGGGCAATCTGTTGCAAGCATTCGTCACCAGCGACATGGCCGTAACAGTCATTGAACAATTTGAAATGGTCGATATCCAGCAGGATCAGGGACAGTTCCGCCCCTGAACGGGCATGCCTTGCATATTCTTTGGCCATGATCTCGTCAAAATGCCGGCGATTGGATATTCCCGTCAACCCGTCTGTATTGCTCAAGTCTTCAAGCTTGCGGTTGGATTGTTCCAGTGCCTCCTCCGCCCACTTGCGTGCGGTTATATCCTGAAAACTTTCCACACTCCCGATTACCTTGTCCTTGGCATCGAGCAGCGGTTTAGCGACGACGATGAAGTGCCGGGACACCCCATCAATTTCCTTGATGGTTTCGTAGGCGTATTCGCTTGATCCGCCCATGATCCTGGTGAGTGGGCAATCTGGGGTGTGGCAGGATTTCCCCGGTCGGTGCTCATAGCATTTGATCGTTTTCTGATGGGCAAAGGGGGGACCGAACATGGCCCAGTACGATTCGTTGGCCATCAGAATGGTATGATCTTTATTGGTAACGGTGGAAGGAGTCGGGCTGTTGAAGGTGGCGTCAAAGAGACGCTGTTTCCGCTCATAGAGGGTGCCGCCGATGAGAATGAAGAGGAGGCCGAGGCCTACCACCGAACCGTAACCGACAAAAAGGTGGAGGTGTCCGTGGGGTTGATAGGGCAGGGAGACGCTGAGACCGCCCCGGATATCGCCTTTCTTGTAACCCTGCTGGGCATGACACTTGAGGCACTCGGGTCTGGTAATGAGGGGGGCCATATAGCGGAACCAGGTGATGTTGCCCTCCTTGAAGAATTCGCCCTGCTCCTTGACTCCCTGCTCGAAGGACTTGAGCCACTTCTCTTCCCAGTCCGTCGCCTTGTTCTCCGGCCGAATCGGTTTGAGACTGGTAAGGTGGAAATGAATGCCGCTCTCATTTGTCATGGCCAGTTTCGCGATCTCCCTGGTCATGTAGGAGGGGTTGATCTTGGTCAGTTTGAGGCCGTTGTCGACGATCAGATCTCGGCCGGGGAGCGGTAAATATTCATTGGGCTGAGTCTCGGCGGTGACCGGGACATAGACCCCACCGTGGGAGGCATTCCATAGACGAGTGATCACGACTTGCTGGAAAAAGGCGTTGGCAGTTCTTTGCGCCAACAGCTTTTCATTTTGCCGGGTATCACTCTCCGTCCAGTAGACAAAAGCGCCGGTGATGCAAATCCAGACAACCATTATAGTGAATATCAGGTTTTTTTTGCCGCCTGTCATTGAGTAGGCTCCTTCTGGTGGAGGCATTGGTGGTCGGCGTCTAGGGCCGGAGAGTCAAGCTGGAAATGGCAATTAACCATGAAGTATGAAAAAATATTATATAACATAATTATAATAAATAATTTTTTCTTTTTATGGATAGTTCACTGCGATTTTGACAACGACTTTATGGATATGTCCTGCTGAGATCAGCGGCATATGGGCATCTTCCGGGAAGAAGATTGCAAAACGGCCGCTTGCAGTGGGCAGCCAGGTATCGGGTGCGTCCGCAAAAAATTGCAGGTCAGTGTCCGGGTCATATTCCTCGACTGGTTGTTGGCATAATGACTTGGATTTCCATCCCATAGTATCTGTCCCTGCCAATACCAATTGGATATCAATATATTTTTCATGGGTTTCGAGAAGGGCCTCCTCTTTTTTGCGGCCAGGGTCCCTGGCTATCATCGCATAGACACGTTCGCCTTCAATTTCGTAGGTGTCCACCGGCAGTTCCTGTAGATCCGGGCGCTTGAGAAAGTCAAAGGCCTGTACAAATCCCTTGTGCAGGGCCAAATAGCGGTCGGCGTTTTCAAGTATATCGAAAATCATAGGGGTGATAACTCCTCTCCGAACCATAGTGCGGAAAACGATTTAATCAGGCACGGATGAACAAAGGGATAAGTATCTGGTCTGTCAGTTTTTTTACGCGGCCTGGATTGGTGGGACTCGTCAAAATATTCCATGCTCGTTTTGCGAGCTTCGTTGACCGAGTCATGGGCATGCAAATAGACGAGATCGTATTTTTCTCATTGTCGTACCCGTTTTACAAAAACCATTATTCCTCTAAGCTCTTCGTCCGTCCATGTTGTTTTTCTGCTCCATCATTTAGCCTGTTAGAGAATATTCTTTGTAGCAGATTTTTCAGTTAACGGCTTGCTCAAATTTCTGGGGACACTTCTCCGATTTCCTATTGTACCAGGCCGCCATCGCTGTAGAATATCGTTTTTTCCTACCATTTTTTTTATTGAGAAAGATCAGGAAAAAATGTAGACAATCTCTTGTCAGCTAAGGTATCGGGACAAAACCTCGAGTTTGTTGAGGGCACAATCGTTTTTTGACTTTGGGAGGGAGTGGAAATGGATGAATCAGCGGCTAACAGTCTTGCCTGGGTTTTTTTCGGCACCACGACTTTTGTGATTCTAAGCCTGGTATACGAGGGAATCAGGTGGATATACAAAAGCTTAACCAGAAAAAAGAAGAAGGCCAATGCTCAGGAAAGTGAATCCTGACATGATTGCCTGTATATTTGGCCTCTTGGCGAGTTGAAACCCTTGAGGGGCTTGATGAAATATGCACGTATTGTCCTTAGCGGCCAGAGAGAGGGCATTCTTTTTGGGAAGATGTGAAAAACATGGAGTCGGCTTGAAATTAAGCCGGAAGATAGTGTATTAATAAAAAAGAACGTGACAATGATGGAGGGGGCGCTTTTTTTATGCGAGCGCATACTAAGAAAGCAATTTCTTATCACCACCTGATCACCTCATCTAAAATGCACAAAAAACTGCCATTCACTCTGATTGTTTTTTTCGCTGTATTTTGCACGATAGCCTCGGGCGCTTATGGCCGCGACAGTGAAGGATGCCTTACCTGTCACCAGTATCCGGGCCTGGTTCGAATAGCAAAAGGAGATACGCTGAAAGTCCTTCATATTGATGAAGGCAAGTACGCCCAGTCGGCTCACCGGAACTTGGCCTGTCGCCAATGCCATGTAGAGGTGAGTAAGGTGCCGCATACCGATGATACCCGTGTTGAATGCAACAATACATGCCATATCTCCTCCAAAGACAAGCAGATGATTGAAAATTATGATTTCAAATCGCTGCACAGCCGTGAACAATCTTATATCCGCAAATCAAATGATCATTCATCCTGCCGAGTCTGTCACTCTCTCTATCCCCATCACAGCAACAATTTGGTGAGGGCGTTTCTGAACATGCACACCGGTTTTATGTTCTGCGAAACATGTCATATCAATAACAAGAACTTCAGCGAGTTGAGTTATGGCTGGATCTCCTCAAATAATATTGAGTTTGTTGGTGAACCTTTCGGTTCCTTCTTCAAGCCCCATCCCGATCAGGCTCAGCAGGGAAAAAATGTTATTTCCAGAATTGCTGTATACCAAACCAACAAGGGTAAACAAGAGTCGCTCATCAATATCCGGGATGTCAGCAAAGCTCAGTTGTTTTTAAAGGTCCAGGATAAAATGACGGCAGGCATCAAGAAAAAAGAACTTGATGATTTTCATAAAGATGTGGCTAAAAAAGAGGTCAGTGTTGCCTGCAACGGATGCCACGCCACAAAAGGGATCATGGATTTTACCAAACTCGGCTTTGACGAAAAGAAGGCCGATCATTTGGCCAACATTAATTTGAAGGGTTTAGTGGATAAATATAAAACATTCTTTTTCCCGCATCTCTTTCCCAGGTAAAAAAACAGGCGCGATGCATTTTATTACCAACCATGTCCCCTCTGTCTGTGAGGTCAATTGCATAGCCGGGGAAACTTAAAACACACGTCTTAAGCCTCTGGGGTGCTAATTTTTGAGAGCTCGAATCTCACCTTCTCCGTCAAATATAAAAGCCCTCTTGGAATGATTCATTTCAAGAGGGCTTTCTTTTTTGGGAGATGATAACTGTGAGTTATCGAGTAACGGTGTCTGATCTGCGGGCTTATTGAGAGATCGGCAGACGATGCCCGGACCTGCCAGCTAAGGGCACTCCAGCCATTGCATTGCCTCATCTCTTTCCTGGAATACTCTTTTATTCTCCGTGTCTTCGGTCATCCTTTTAAGAATCATTACCGTCGACATCTGACCTTCTGATATCTCGTCACCAATTAATACAGCTGTCTTTTGCTCAAGAGAATGAGCACCGATTTTTTGGGCTCCCATGAAGGAATATGAAAACCGATTTTTATTATTAACAAGAAGCCTGTAAGGCTCTATTCTTAAATCGTGCCAAAATACTCGTCCTTCTTCAGCACACTTTTCATCAATGACCGCCCCTTCGTTGACAGTCACTTCGAAAATATCGTCTGATAATTGCTCTATTTCACAGAACGATAATTTGTATTTCATAGTTGTCACTAGCTCGTTAGTCGTGCGGCAGGATAATTTTTCCTCTTTCAGGAACCTTCCATCTCCATACTAGCATTGTGAAAGTTTGTTAAGGGGCTGAGGGTACAAAATGAAGGGTACCTTTTTATTTCTTCTCCAGAGACTTGATGTAGAGCAGGAGCGATTCCCGCTTCTCGCTCTTTGCCTCAAGCGCCTCTCCTCCCAAAGCCCCAACGATGCAGGAGCTAATCATCTCGCCGAGATTCTCATTCATGCCGGCTTGCTCAAGACCCTTCCCGTCCGGATGGCAGGTGGCGCATGTTTTTGCGTTCCCTGCGCCACCAAGGGTAGGATCAGAAAAGAGCTTCTTTCCCATCTCAACCGATGCTTTATCACCTGCCCAACCGTTACCTGTCATGATGGCAAAGCATAGGAATGTGGCCACAGTTACAATCTGATGTTTGTGCATAATGCTTCCTCTTGGTGAAATTAGTTGATTTGATAAATGCCGATCAGCGGCAATTTATCCCGTTTCCTCCCTAGTGGTGTATCCATCCGGTTTTTCCCCGCATGGCAAGCGTTATCAAAGGTGGCTATGTTCAAATAGTATCATAATACTGAATAATTCAAAAATTAAAATTCAGACCAGCGTTGTCCGATTTCAGCCTCACGATACCAGTCCATCAGGGCGTAATAGTTGCTATCATCAGCAGGTGGCGACCAAGGTGCGAAATATTCTGCTTGGAAGAGAGCATATCCCCGGTAAAGTGTTTTTTATAGGGAGTCGTTCATTCGTGTGAATGACGTATCTGTTACAGATATGTTGTGTGCTGCCAATATTTATACAAATATGTTCTTTGTCTTGCTGTTCGCTTGGGGTGAATGCCTTGCCGGACGGTTGTCCAGTGGGTTTTGATTCTTGTCAGTTGTATGGGCAGGCGTGGCATGTTTCTTGCTTTGCGTGTGTGATGGATAATAACCATAGCAAAGAAGGGGAGCCCATGTGTGACGGAATAGAAATGCCGGGAGTGGATTTAGAAGAGATTCTTCAGGCCGAGAGGATACGAACTCTTTTCCAGCCAATTATCAGTTTGAAACAAAAAAGAATGGTTGGGGTGGAGGCGTTGAGTCGTGGTGAGAGAGCGTGTAATGGTGGCTTGCTTCCGCCTGCGCTATTATTTTCGGTCGCGGCACAGGCGGGTTGCACCCTTGCCCTGGATCGTTTGTGTCGCAAAGTGGCGCTTACCTCCTTCAACGGGCTTGCTCAGCGGGATGACTTACTGCTCTTTCTGAATATTGATCCGGGGATTCTGACGGAAGGGGTTGCCGGCTCAGGTCATCTTCATGATCAGATGGCTGCCATGGGGCTATCTCCTTCCCGGGTCGCCATTGAGATAGTGGAGTCCAGGGTAGAGTCGCAGGAGTTGCTGTTAAATTTCGCTCGTTTCTATCGACAGCTCGGTTGTCTCATCGTTCTGGATGATTTTGGTGATGATCAATCTAACTTTGGCCGGGTCGCCATGTTGCGGCCGGACATCATCAAGGTCAGTCGTTCGCTGGTGGATGGAATTGCTTACGATTATTACCGCCAATCGGTGATGACCGCAATTGTTTCCTTAGCCGACAAGATAGGTTCGTTGGTGCTGGCTGAGGGGGTGGAGCGCTTTGAGGATATTATGACCTGTCATGAACTCGGTGCCGATCTTATGCAGGGCTTTTTCTTTTCGCATCCGAAACTGCCGGGAGAGATAGCGTCCGCATCATGTTGCAAGGAGAAGATTGACTCGGTTTTTATGGCGATGCGATCACGATTGGTCGGTAACTATACCCGACGGATGCGTCGTAAGGAAGCTGTGAATGCCGTGCTGACGAAGGTGCTGGATGGTTTGATTCCTCTCCCGCTCAGCTCGTTCGATGAACTTTTGATCAAAGTGGTGCCGGAGTGTGAGGAGGTAGAGTGTGTTTATGTCCTCGATAAAGACGGCATCCAGATTTCCGATACAGTGTTTCGTCAGCCGCCCATGCCGCGTAACAGTTTGTTTGCTCCGGCGGAGAAGGGTGCTGAACATCAATTGAAAAGCTATTACTTTGCTGTGGCCTATTCGGATATGGGGCATTTCTGTTCAGAACCCTATTTGTCACATGCCAGCGGCAATCTGTGCAGGACTGTGTCTACTGTTTTCTCCGGCATTGATAGCTGTCGCTATATTCTATGTGTGGACATTCAGTCGTAGGGAGCTGGCCGTTTGATCGTATCCTGCCCTGATTGTGTCAAGTTTGAAGGGAAACACCATTGCAGAAAACGAAGCACCTCTTCATCGTCTGGCTCCTGGATTGCTCAAAAGGTGGCTATGTTCGAATTATATCATGATGCTGAATAATGCGAACATTAACATCCAGGCCAGCGTTGTCCAATTTCAGCATGACGATACCAGTCCATCAGGGCGCGGCAATTGTCATCATCAGCAGGTGGCGACCAAGGGGCGAAATCTTCTTCCCGGAAGGGAGCATAAGGTCCTTGTTTTACCTCAAAGATAACGCCTCCCGTATCGAGTGAAAGCACAGCGTGCCAGCATGCCGTAGGAGTTTCGATGACGGAGATGTCCTCACCTAAAACGGATCGGTCGATGACGGCACCCGTATCATCAAAATTGAGTACCACAAAGCGGCCGCGCAGTGACGTGAGCAGCTCCCACGACCCAAGGTGACGATGGGGACGAATATAGGTGCCCGGCTCCATGGCGATAGCCAGGCGTTGGATCGGGTCCGACAATTCGGCATGGAAATTGTGATTCATGCGTTTGCGCGGGGAGAGCTGAGCCTCATTGCTGAGGCCGGAAAGACGGTCATAGCTAAGTTTATTCATGGTATCTGTATGTTCATAGAAGGGTGGACGTGAATAAAATTTGGTGCTGCACAGACGTTAATGTCGCACCAGAAGGACAAACGGCAACCAGGCCACGTTGATAAAAAAGTAAAACGTGCTCTGTCCCGGGATTACCTGCCGATTACTTGAGGGGCGGGAGAAAAACCGTGTTTACCCGGTTAGCAGTATTTCTCATCTCTTTTAAACATATATCTCTCGGGAGTATCTAAATTGGAAAAACCAAATTTTTTATATAAGCCATGAGCGTTAGCTGTTGCTAACAACCACAACTTTACCTGCAAGTCTGGTTGTTCGATTATATGTTTTACTAACTTTGTCCCGAGCCCCTTTCCCTGGTATTCTTCAAAAATAAAGAGATCCATTAAATAGGCAAACACAACCTTGTCAGTAACAACTCTGGCAAAACCCAGCATGTTATTTTTTGAATCATACATGCCGAAACACATAGAATTCTCGATTGATTTTTTTACCCTTTCCAGGCTGCGGCCTCTGGCCCAATATGATTTGTGACATAAATAATCATGAATGGCTTCTACATTGAGTTTAGACTTTCCTGTTGATATTGAATATTCCATATACTTTATAGTTGGCTGTGAACGAGTCTGCAGAAAATCCCGATTTTCAATAAGGGAATCTTGGGAAGACGCTACCTGATTAAATGTTACATAACTCTTGTGTCCCCTGAACTGTGTCTGCTCTCAGGTGACAATTTAGCTCGTTTTGAGAATTTATGCCGGTACATTTCTTTGTCCGCTTCTTTTATGGCATCGGTTAACAGTGACTCCGGTTTACACAGTGCGCTTCCGATACTGATCGAGAGTTTAGGATCATTTTCTGGATTCATGATATTCCATTCATCGAGGCCCAGCATAATTCGCTCCTGAAGTCGCCCTGTAGATTCAATGCTGTCAGGATGCATAACTACCAGAAACTCATCGCCGCCATAGCGAATAAGAAGATCCGACGATCTTACTGATTTTCGAAGAATCTCGGCACATCCAGTGAGGATTTTGTCCCCGTATTGATGACCATATGTGTCGTTGAAGTTCTTGAAGTTGTCGATATCAATCATGAAAATAAGTAAATCTTCTTTCCGTCTCTTTGCTTTCTCGATTTCACGCGGGATACTCATTTCAAAGTAATTCCGGTTAAACAACCCTGTTAACGAATCAGTGGTGGCAATTCTCCTCAGGTCAAACTGTTTTGTTCTCAAGCTATGAGTCAGGATAATGAGGTGTTCCTGGATTTCCGTAACCGGATCTTTGCAAACCGCTTCCAAAAAGACATCACAATTCTGGCAATAGGTATATTTTTTGACAAATTGGCATTGAATATCTGCTGCGTTATCACCACATGATCCGGCAATAATCCAGCAACGCCTGCACTTACTGTGATAGGCTGGACATTCTGTGTCGGAACAATCTTTTTTCTCCCAGCATTTAACATCTATGCCTGATGAAATATTAGAAATCCATAGATCCCATGATTGGTCATCTTCCTGCATGGATAACTCAACAAACGACCTTAGCTCTGTGCGGATTTTCTCAAAGGCTTTTCCGAGCGTACTATTAATGATCATAAAAGCGTCTCCTTTGAATAATGGTAATTTCTTGAGGTGCTAACGAATCTATAGAAAACTCCGATTGGTCAGCGGATAGGGGCATGAAGAGCATATTCTCATGGCAGAGCCGCTCAATTTTCCGGCTGGAGACGGTGCCTTGGAAGTAGGTGTCGGGTAGGATTTCGAGAAGGATTTTGGGATCGTCGGCGCTAGCTCCGCTGATGTCGTTCTGGCAACGTTCATCAAAGCGGGAGGGAACCAGCTCATGATCAATGAGATGGCTCGGGGTGTATGCGAAGGTGCCGGGGAAAATCTGCTTGGCAAAGTGAAGGGGAATGAATTTGCCCTGAGTGCAGGAGTATGGTTTGTAACGAGCCATGCTGCAATATCTCTCTGAAGTGGAGGGGAAACCGCTTTACTTGGATGATATTACAATAATTATACTGCTGCCGTGCTTGAAATTACAGGAAAAATTATAATAGTTGCTGTTTTCCTCCAGGCTCAACGGTGACATAACCTGCCGGACCGCTGTATTTTACCGCCGATCTTTTTGCCATCTGCTAAATACAACGGTTCGACAACCTTACGTTAATTCATCGTATCCATGGTAGCCGCTTTGAAAGAGCTGTTTGTGGTTCATTATAAAGTTCTCATAATTCCAGTCGTCTTCGGAGAGTTTATGGGCGGAATTTGCAGTCAGGACGTATGTGAATGTGCTCACGCGTTCGCCATCATTGGAGATCGTCTCCACCTCGGTTCGCACGTAAAGAGGCCCTTCAAATGTGTCGAGACGGTCAAAAGACTCCAATGATACATCGAAATAGACGATCCCCTCGACGGAGCCCCTGCTCTGCTTGATGATCGCGGGATAGACTTCCCCGCGCACTGTCTTTCGGACATAATGGAGAAGGGTGGCTTTTTGGGATCGGTATGTAGCGCCAGAAACCTGAGTCATGATTTCTGTATCCATTAATGTACCGTATGCGAATAAATTCATGGCCATAAGTCCATCTGACGGAAAGTTCAGCATCGCACTTCAGCGCATCCATGTGAACGCAGCAACTGCCTGAACTGACTGGTTGTATTAATAATTTATTTCTGCTTGCTTTAAATAATCTTCATCTAACAGTTCTTTGTCAGTGAGAGTTCTACCTGTCCAAATATAAGTTTTTCTTGCACCAATTGATGCACCTAATTCAATCAGGCCTCTACGCTCAATTTGTGTCACACCGCCTTCAATATTTTCTGTTGGATGAAATATTACCAGTGGTGTAATAAACATTTTTCTCTTAACTAATTTATATACAAAATAGCGAAGTGTTGCTTCAGCAATTTCAAAATTACTGACAAACGTTCGAGGATGTTTAAAGGCATTGTGTATTTCTACGTTTGCTGGATCTTTACTGTGTTCTCTTTTTGATGCTTTCCCAACAGCGACCACTATGTTTTTGCTTCCTTTCTTTTTAATTGCAATAAGAGGTTCATCTTTAAGAACCTCTTGTTTTTCAACATATTGTAGCTGAATTTGTTCAGATGAAAATTTAATGTAAATAGTATTTCTAAATATTTTGCTTAATATTTGGGTAATCATCTGATTTTTGTAGTGAATATTGACAGCTTCACGCGCGGCGGATTTTTGACGTCGCTGTGAAAGCAATTGATATGCTGTTTGTGTATCCTAAATCCACGGATAGCACTTTCCCCTGTGTTTTGCCCAATCAGTAATTCCGTATTTCTGTATTTTACGTAGATTTTCAACTATGCTGCTACCATGGAACGGTTTCAAGAAGTTTAATTTTTCACAGTTTTCAAATTCGTCACATTCCCAACAACCTTGTATATTTTTTTCATGAACACAGCTAATAATTTTGCATGATCCTCCACAGCCATCACCGCCTGAACCACATGGTGTTTCGCAATTGATTTGAGAAATAGCTTTCAATAAAGCAGTCAGTGATTTAAAATTATCAAATGCGCTATTATTGGTTTTTTTAACATCTGCGTATTCTTTGAAATGATGTTTTTCAAATTCATTTAGCAACTCAGATGATAATCCCGAGGCTCTGCAGTTATAGCGAATACAATCACCACAGTAGAGGCCACAATATCCGGTTAGATCTTTATCTTTCATTTTTCCTTGCATATCGTTAAAAGTCAGCGGAAAACAGGGGAATGATAGGCTGACTTTGGAATATAAAAATTAAAAACCACAACGGTACTTCGATAAGCCTAGCTCCTGATCTTCCGCTGTACTGCCTTGTTATGTTTTGATTTTATTTAATACGTCCTTATACTCAGAGAGAAACGCTTCGTACATTTCTTCAAGTTCTTTGCTTCCTTCTCTTGGATCTTCATGATTGATTTTATCGGAAGTAAGAATCATTGCATGTTGATTCAAGTCCCTGATTGCCTGTTTTAATTTGGGGTATTTTCTGAATGTCCCGGCAGCAACCATAAACTTTTGAAACTTCTCTCTTAGCTCAGGGCTTTCTTGTTTCAATTGCCAACTTCCTGCCCACTCTGTAATTTCACCTGCCAGTTCTTCAAGTTGATATAAACGATCTAATTCTTTTTGAAGTATTTGTTGCTGTCTTTCTTTTTTGGCAGAAAGCCTGTGCAGAATAATGCTCCCAATTATTGAAATAATAGATCCGCACATGACCCCCATAAAGCCTATTAGTGCGGAAATATATTTGGTGTCTGCAATTACCTTTTCGGCTATTTGTTTGGCTAAATCATCCATTTAGATCTCAATTAATTTGGGAAAACATAACGTTTCGCATAACCAGCGGGCCACCAGAACTTGCCCGTCAGGCCGCATGCGTTCTTCCCGTCTGCGTTTATGCGTTTGTTATGTGATTGTTTTTATTGTTTATTTTCTCGCAATACTTGCAGATTCGTTTGCCTTCTGGTTTTTCAGCGGTGACAGTCGGCGTGGGGTGTCCACCCTCATAGCTGTTCCAGACATTTACCCCATTTCTGCTTGATAAAGGCTGACTGCAAAGAGTTGAGTCAAAACCTTTATTGCTAGTTGTTATTTGGGCTATATGAAAAATTTTGCTCTTATGGAATGTTGCATAGCCGTATGGCTTATTGACAGGCGTTTGGTTTTTCTTTGGTCTCGTCTTTATAATGTAGCCGTGGTCTTGTAATAGCACGGTACCATCATTAGTTTTTATTTCTGTTGACCCACCGTGACAATGTTTCACGCGGTGGCCATCATCTGTTCCGTGATAATGGCGTTTCCCGCAAAAAGGGCAAAAATCTGTCATTGAATCATGTTCATCTCGCCAGATTATGGCATATGCTCTATCTCCGTCTTTTTCATAGGAAACGTTCTGTAATTCATTAATATATTCCAACACATCTGACTCAGCCCTAAACCATTCACCCCGTATGTGAAATTGCTTTAAATCTTTTCTAATTTGAGCTTCACGAGCAGTGTGGCCAGGAATAGTTTTAATAACCTGGAGTAAACGTGGATTGCCTGTTTGAAGCTGATTTATTCTTTGATCTAAAGCAACACAGGTTCCTACTTTTATTGGGCCATTGGTGTTTTCTTGGATGAAATAGATCATTTTTTATTTTCACATAACGCCGAGCTAAATGGCGCCAATGGAGCGTAGCGGAATTGGCGTCCATTTTGAGCGACGTGTTATACGACTAGTGAACAATTTGACCTTCCTTGTTTTTTACGAGCGTAAAACTGACCGGGGTTTCCTCTGCTTCGTTGGTTGCCCAGATAACAATCCTATTGTCTGAAATACGATAGTGCACCCGAACAAGAGGCTCTTCAGCTCTACACAGCTTATACCCTCGTATTCTTAGAGTTCCTAAATAGCTTTCACTTGTGGCTACAGGCTGAGAGCTTTTGTGGAATTCCAGAGTGATTTGCTCTTGACGGTCTTCTGTCGTACTGAAGGTATATGAGCCTTCATTCGGATATTTGTCTCCTATTTTAACGAAAGGAGCGATTGACCCATCATAAATCCTGATGCCAAAAGACTTTTTGATAAGCCCTTCATTTTCTATATCCGCATCAGCATCCAAAACAATTTCATTGCCCTGGCCTGCTACTTCAGCGTTTTTGAATTTGTTGAGTAAAGATTCAAGCATATTTAGACCTTATAACGGCGGCGATCAGGTGCGGGCCACCGGACTTGCCGCGTCAACGCCCCCGAGCCCCTTCCCGTCGCCTGAATTGCATGGTTCGGCAATTTCACATGCCGATAGCCATCGCCCTAAATTGCCCATCTCATTTTTTCATCTTAATTCATCAGAACCCATTATGTTTATACACATCTTCAAAAGCGGATTCATATTCATCGTAATTAGAAATTTTAAAATCTATTGTAAGGTCTACATGTGGACGATTGCCAGGGCTTGCAACAGAGAGGGCTTTTTCTATTTTATCTAATGCTGAAGCTGGAAATTCACGCAAATTAGTTATCACACTTTCGGGAAATCTAGACATAGCCTTTAAAACTCTTGAGAATGGCTCTTCTGCTTTATATGATCTTATATAAATAGACCAATCTAAAATTTTCACTAATAGTTTAGCCATATCCTTGGCTACCCTGATTATATCCTTATCATTACCAGCTTTTCCTGGAGGGCCAAAAGCTTTATTTGCCTCAACATTAATCAGTTTGTTTGCATTATTTATGTGCCCCTTAATTTCATTTAGTTGTGACTCTCCCCAACTAATAAAATTTTCACTATTGAACTGAACTTGATCATGCGAGGCAATGTTTTGATATTGTTGTATTCTCTCTTGTAATAAATTTACTTCATCACTCCAAACTTGGAAAAAAAGGAGATACTCCCATGAGTTTGTTTTTTCTACCATTAATGTTTGAGCTTTATCGCTTAATGTGTCAGATGTTTTGCTATCGTTATCTTTTTCACAAGCGTTACTCTTGGTGGCTAGTACTTGAAATTGAATTTCTACATATCCACTTTTGCCAATATATGTTTTGAATAGTCGAGGAATGCACTTTTGAATGGAGAAAAGTGTTATTTGTTTTGAAAGGTTAGCTGGGACGTACCCCACATGTAATTTGATGACTTTTTCATTTTCGTTGTAGCAGCCTAATACCTTGATTGCGTACTTATCAAATTGGTTATATGGCTCTGCTTCAAATTCTAACCATTGATCTTTTTGGCTCACAAATCTTGCCGCGGTATCTCTTCGGTGCTGAATTCCAGCTACTTCAACTCCATTCTCACCTAAAAATATTTGAAACCCATGCGGTATTTTCTGTTCGGCTAAATGGTATTTTTTTAAACTGTCTTGGTGCACAAAAATCACCTTTGATATTTTCTTTTCTTGTTAGCTAGAAGAAGCTACTGCGCGAGGCCCATATATAGCCACGCCACATACGCAGATAAATTTACCTCCTCCTAGGAATGGACTTATGGTTCAATCCCGTTAGCTTTGTGCCCTAAGACAGATAGGTGCATGTCTCGTTTCTTCCACCACATGCGTGCCATATCTTCTAGTGAACTTGCGTCTGCGCGAAGAGCTGATGTTGACGAATTCGATCCTAAATAACCACCGGAGGTGTTAAGTTTTTTCCCTTTTAGCTCAACTATTCCACCCTTGTCTGGAACTGAGAATACCTGCGGGCCGTAGATGGTGCTCTTATAGATGAATTCAGCCATTGTTGATCCTTATGAAGTTTCAAAACTAATCGATTTGTACTGAGGTTTAGTGCGTCTGTTCTACCGCTGGGACTTTTGCTGCCGAACGGCGCAGGCGTTGAGCCTCGAGCATCGGAGGGGAATGATGCGAAGCAATCATTCCCTGAGAAGCGCAGTGGCTCGAACGGCTTGATAGCCAGAGCGTGCAACGCGGCGGCTTGTCAAGCCGTTCGAGCGAAGCTCAACGCCTGCGCCGATAGCGCAGAGCCGCGTCAGCGGTTCTGCGCTATCGGCGAGTTGAGACGCGCGCGGCTTTTGCGCGTCGATTCTCAAACGACTGGTTATGCTTTATCTTTTTATTTTTATTATGTTTTCCCTAGATCTGCCAACTCATAAGTTGCTTTCAGAGTAATTAATTCTCTAATGAACATAAGTGAAAAGTAACCTACTAATATCGTATACATAGAACTTTTTGGTAAATAAAGTGCAATTGCAACCAAAATGATGTTAGCTGACCATAGAAAATATATATATTTCTTTCCCCAACTTGTCTTTTTTAGAACTTCCCTTACTTCCATCATTGTGTTTGGATGCAGAAATTCAGATTTTGCTTCTTTAAATGCAAGCAATTGCATTATACCTGCAAAGGTGCCAAATCCCAGGCCCAAAATAAGTAGGATATACGGCTCACCAGACCCTTTAAAGCATATAGCGCCTAAGATAAACCAAAGAAATATCAATATGATATTTGTTATTGGACGTAATGTTGTATGAGGTATTGTCATTTCTTTAGCATAACGCTAAAATCAGGCGCGGGCCTAAAGACTTGCCGGGTCAGCGCCCCCGCGCCCCTTCCCGTCGCCTGAATTTATTTGTTAGGTTATTTATTGACCTTCTATAAACGTTCTCATCTCCGTAATTGAATTCTGAAGTTGCACATCCGTGTAACGTTCATTATGTGGGTTTTCTGGGTGATGTATTTGGTGGCGGATATATTCACTGATGATTATCTGCACTTCACGAGTGGTGTCGTCGCGAAGAATTTTTGTGTAAGGGATGGTTGGTTTTCCAGTTTTAAAATCATTTAGCAGGCCTTCACTTTCAATGAATCCATAAAGTTCGTTGTGATACTCTTGGTCTGCTTCTCCGAATGCCAAAAAATTCACCTCATTAAGCGATGGGTAAGGTAACTCATTTTGCTCCACGTTCACTACAGCCCTAGCATCACCGCTTGTGACGAGTTTGATGTGGTTAAACTCAAGTAACTTTACGACTGCGGGACTATGCGTAGTCATCAATACTTGTGTGTGCTCTGCTTCAGATAGCTGTCGGAATGCCTTAATAAGTTTGCGTTGATGTCTTGGGTGTTGTGAGGTTTCTGGTTCCTCAATGGCATAAATGATATCAGTCGAATTTTGTTCATTCTTGCGCCGTTCAGCTTCAGCCCGGAAGAAGTTCAACAGTATTAATCGTTTCACACCACTTCCGCGTTTGTTAATTGGGATATCTTCATCACCCGTGATAGAAACACTTTTGAAAACATCTACCCATTTCAGACTATCAGGGCTTGGAATCACAGGGTTCAATGTGTTTGCTACCTCCGGATTCATTTCGTTCAGCTTCTCTAACGTATTAGCCGCAACTTCCTGAAGTTTTGTTTCTACTTCACTTGCTACTTCATTAAGGAGCTGTGACAGCCGTTGGTCTTTTAGGATTTCTTGAACGGCCAGTTTTAAAGGGTTCTGAACCTCAGAATCGCCGTCACTATTTTTTCGGTCAGATTGGAACAAAGCATATACAGGCAAGTGAGCCTTAAGCAGATCCCATGTGTTTTTTGCATCAATTTTGGCTAACTCAATTTCGACATCGTCTAGCCTCAGGTCGACTTCGTAAAATCTCCAAATCGCTTTTCTAATTGCAGCGTTTCTAGTTTGATCCTCACATTCCATTTCATCGGTTAGCAATCGTCTTAATTCTGTCTGCTTCTTCAGATGAAGATCGGAACATTCTGGGTTGGTTGGATGGTACGCTTTGACAAATACTTTCTCTTTCCCGCCGTTTGGGTATTTCTTGATTATTTCAAGTTTGCCCTCACGGTTGAGTAGATATTCACTCTCTAAGGTCGTCGGGTTGGTCGCATCAATTGTCAGTGCTTCTGGCAGATTACTAAATACAACTCCAATTTTAATTTCTGTGTTGCCTTCCTCTTGGGCCTGTTTGTTTACGTCTTCTTTATCAATTTTTATTATGCCCGGAGACTTTCCTTCGTTGAGGAAGATATCGAGAGCTTCGAGAATCGTTGACTTTCCGATGTCATTTGGGCCGACAAAAACATTCAGATCATTTAGTTCAATTGTGATTTCGTCTTTGTAGGATCTGAAATTTGAGATGATCAGTTTTTCGACTCGCATGATTTTCCTTCAGTGATTATTGGAATTTATTTCCTGACCTAACGTTGAACACAGCGGCTGGCCACCAGCGTTCGTCGCGCAAGCGCCGCGGAGATTTTTCCAGTCCGCTGATGTGACTGGTTGTGCAATATTTTATATTTAATTACATGTAGTTATTATCTTCTACTTCCCAAGGTTTTGAATAAGGGTAGCCTTTTGCTTCTTCTTTGCTTAGGAGTCCAATTTTTACTAACAACCAGCCCCAAACTTTCATGGCCCCAATTATGGAGCCGACCAAGATTACAGCCAAAAACAAAACTGACACAAAAGGAAATGTTCCATCGGCTCCCTCGAACGTTGATTGCATTTTTGTGTAACTTATTTTCACTACTACAAATGCACCCAATAGCCCAGCAACAACTCCTGATATTTGAGTAAAAATAAATCTAGGATATGATTTTTTATTTTTTCTAATCATTCAGTCACAGAGCTATCTAAATATCATATATTTTCGCACAACAGTGTACTAGGCAGAATGAGCCAATATGGTGCTAGGCAGATTCTGTCTAGTATCTTTCTTGCATCTTGAGTCGTCCGTGTTTTTCCAACATATTCACATAATATTTTGAGGATACCTGATGCGGCAGCTAATAACAATATCTGCACCGGAGAATGTTGCATCTCATGGCAGTCCTCAGACCTGTTTACTCAGTTGATCCCAAGCGTGGCTTTCTGTCGGGTTGTTATGAGCTGCAGGAGAGCATGGAGCAGCCGGCGCGGTTGCGGGCCCATTCCGGTCGTTTGCGGAAAAAGTGTTCCCGGTCGGGCTGTTCATCGTAGGGGCGGCGGACAAGGTCGAGGAGTTCATCCACCATGGAGAAGTCGCCTTTTTCGGCCTTGTCGATGGCGAGTTGGGCCATATAATTGCGGAGGACATATTTGGGGTTGACCCGGTTCATCCGTGTTCTTCGTTCTTCGTCAGGCAGATTGTCCTGATGCAGCCGGGTGATATAGGTGTCCAGCCAGTTGTCGATGCGCCTTCGGTAGTCCTCGGTGATTGTCTCGGGCTGGTACCAGGCGTCCCGGAAGGGGAGAAGGGTTGCGGGCTGTCCTGTGTGGTCTCCGCTTGTCGGGATCGACGCCAGTTGCCGGAAGAAGATGGTCATATCGGTTTCGACGAGTTGCAGGATATTGAGTAGCTCGGTGATGATCGACTCATCCGTCTTGGCAATAAACTCTGTAAAGCCCAATTTTGCGGCCATCATCTTGTTCCATTCCTGGAAGAACAACTCATTGTACATTGCCAGCGCTTCCTCAAAAGGCTCGGCCTGATTGACCAGAGGATAGATGGCGTTGGCGAGCTGGAGCAGATTCCACTGGCCGATATGGGGCTGGTTGCCGAAGCTGTAGCGGCGGCCCTGGCTGTCGGTGGTGTTGGGGGTCCAGTTGGCATCAAATCCTTCCAGCCAGCCGTAGGGGCCGTAATCGATGGTCAGGCCGAGGATGGACATATTGTCGGTATTCATCACCCCATGGACGAAGCCGACCCGCATCCAGTGGACGATCATGGCGGCGGTGCTGCGGCAGATCTCCCTGAACCAGTCCAGGTACACTGCTGTTGACGGCTCGCCGAGATGGGGGAAGTCGGTGCGGATGGTATAGTCAACCAGTTGTTTTAAGAGAGTGGTCTCGCCCCTCAGGCTGAGGATCTCATAGTTGCCGAAGCGGAGAAAGGATGGCGCCAGCCGGCAGACAATGGCCCCCGGCTCATCCTTGGGGCGGCCGTCATAAAACATGTCCCGCTCCACCGACTCCCCGGAGCTGATCACGCTCAGCGCCCGGCTGGTCGGTATGCCGAGGTGGTGCATGGCCTCGCTGCAGAGAAACTCCCGGATCGAGGAACGGAGAACGGCCATTCCGTCTGCGCCGCGCGAGTAGGGCGTAGGGCCGGCTCCTTTCAACTGCACTATCCAGCGCTCACCCTGGTCGTTGATCACTTCTCCCAGGTTGATTGCCCGGCCGTCTCCCAGCTGTCCGGCCCAGTTGCCGAACTGATGGCCGCCATAACACATGGCAAAGGGCTTCATGCCGGGGAGCAGTCTGTTGCCGGCAAAGACCTCGGTGAACGACGGTGTTGCACAGGCCTCCGGCGAAAGGTCAAGAAGCGCTGCCGCCTCACGGCTGTAGGCAACAAGTTTGGGATCGGCAACCTCTGTCGGCTGGACGCGGGAGTAACAGGCGCCTGTGACCTGGCGGCGATAGTTGTCCGCCTGCTGGTCGCCCGGCAGTTCCCGGACGAATTTGTTGTCAAACCTCAATGGTAACGGTACCAGTAACTGTTTCTCAGGCGGTGTCTTCATGGCTGGCTCGATTCGTTAATGATGATCACCGGGACGCGGCAGGTTGGAGAGGAGAAAAAAACAAAGCCCTCCAGCCTGTTGGGGCGATGGAGGGCTCAGGGGTTGCGGGGATTGAGGGTATCAATCCTGTGCACCAATCAGCCACGCAGAAAAGCAAGCGCCGCCTCATAATCAGGTTCCTGGGTGATCTCCGGCACCTGCTGGGTGTAGGCAATCTTACCCTTGGAATCGAGCACGACAATGGCCCGGGAAAGCAGACCTGACAGAGGCGGGCTGACAATCGTCACCCCGTAGTTCTTGCCGAAATCAGGAGAGCGGAAGCAGGAGAGCGGAATAACATCTTTGAGGCCCTCGACTTCGCAGAAGCGCTGGTGGGCAAAAGGAAGATCGGCTGAAACACAGAGCACCACAGTGTCTTTCAACTCGCTGGCTTCTTTGTTGAAGCGTCTGACCGATGCCGCGCATACCGAGGTGTCAATGCTGGGAAAGATGTTGAGGACAACGGTTTTCCCGGCATAATCCTGCAGCTTGCCGTCGGAAAGATCAGTCTTGGTGAGGGTAAAGGCGGGTGCCGGGGTATTGATTGCGGGCAGGTTACCTACCGTATCTATGGGGTTTCCCTGCAATGATATCTGAGCCATGGTAATCTCCTTTTTATTTTTGAAAATGGGGATCGGGTACGCCCGAGAGGCCGTTCCACTGATCTTCTGATTTTTATATCATAAGGCTTTGTCCTCTTGATTACCAGACAGGGCGGTTGAAATTATCAAAAAAATAGAGGGGTGCCATGTTTGCGGGGATCTTTTTGAGTTTGTTCCCGGTTAGCACGCTTGTTAAAGGGATGTTGTCCCGACAGTTAAAGATGTATTCCAGAGCAGAAAAATATTATACTCATGGGAGGAGAGAGTAAAAGAAAAGTTCATGGTTCATGGAGTGTAGTTAATGAGACATCTATTACAAACCGGTCAAAGAGCTTGTTACAACAGCAAAGGAGTGGAGGTGCCCTGTGCCGGGAGCGGTCAGGATGGAGAATACCGGATAGGTGAACCCTGGCCTGAAAACCGTTTTGAGGTGCAGGGAGAGGCCGTCCGCGATAATCTGACCGGCCTCCAATGGACTGGAAATGCAAACATTGGCGGTTTTCCCGTGAGTTGGCAGGAAGCACTGGAGCAGATCAAGGTTTTGAACAAAGACGGGTACGGCGGCTTTGGGGATTGGCGGCTGCCTGACCGTCGTGAGTTACGCAGTCTGATGAGCTATCAGACAAGGAAACCATCCCTGCCTGTTGATCATCCCTTCCGCAATGTCTTTCTGGGCTGGTACTGGACTTCAACCAGCGCTGCCATTCATCCTGATTATGCCTGGTCTGTGCACCTTGAAGGGGCGCGTATGTTTTATGGCCAAAAGGACCAGTACTATCTTTTTTGGCCTGTCCGTGGCACAGGAAACGGCTTGTTGCCGGCGACCGGGGCGGACAGGTGCCTCGATGAGTCCGGCCAGGAAATCCCCTGCCCGGGAAGCGGTCAGGACGGGGAGCTTCAGTCCGGCTCTCCCTGGCCGCAACTGAGATTCGCGGTCCAGGGTGCCCTTGTTACCGATAAACTGACGGATCTTGTCTGGGCCAGGGGAGCGAATGTGACACAACAGGCCGTCACCTGGGACGAGGCGCTGCAGGCAATCCGCGAGCTGAACAGGGAAGGATATGGAGGAGTCAGCAACTGGCGGCTGCCGAATATCAATGAACTGGAATCGCTGGTGGATTGCCGTTCGCATTCGCCTGCCCTGTCTATCGGCCATCCCTTTGAAGAGACGCAGGAGGGATATTGGTCATCCACAACCAGTTTTTTTGAAACCGATTGGGCCTGGGTCCTTTATCTGCACAAAGGGGCTTGCGGTGTTGGTTATAAGCCCGGCAAGACCTTTTACGTGTGGCCGGTGACGTCCCTGCCGGAACCATGAAAGCCAAGGCCTGGAAATAAGTTATGGAAGCTATGCTGCTTATTGCTGTCACCGTTTTTATCATCATGGCCTGGCTGACCCTGGACATTGCACTCGGCAGCCTTAAGCTGGGCAGTCTGGGCGATATTGCCCCGACTGCGGCCAAGGATGCGCCCCTGGTCTCCATTATAGTTCCGGCCTGCAATGAGGCGGAGACTATTGCCCCGGCCCTGGCCACCCTTTTGGCCCAGGACTATGCCAATCTGGAAATTGTCGTGGTCAATGATCGCTCCACGGATGGAACCGGGGAGATCCTGCGGGAGATGCAGCTGCGGTATCCTGAGCTCATCGTCCTCGATATCGATGAGCTGCCGGAGGGCTGGCTCGGCAAGCATCATGCCCTGCACTGCGGGGCCGCTCTGGCCCAGGGCGACATTCTCCTCTTCACCGATGCCGATATCCATATGCAGGCCACTACCGTGGGCCGGGCCGTCAACCGGCTTGGGCAGGCCGGGTTGGATCACCTCTGCCTCATCTTCAAGAATAAGGCGACAGGCTGGCTGCTCAACAGTCTCATTCTTGATGCGGGGAGCGGGCTCTTTCTGCTTTTCAAACCATGGCTGGCCGGCAACCCCCGGAGTAAGCGCTTCATGGGGGTTGGGGCCTTCAATATGGTCCGCCGCCGGGCCTATGAGCAGGTGGGGGGCCATGCTGCCATCAAAGCCCATCCCATCGACGACCTCATGCTGGGCAAGATCATCAAGGAGGCGGGTCTGCGCCAGGAATGCCTCAGCGGCTATGATTTTGTTACGGTCAACTGGTACCATTCCACCGGGGCCATGATCGACGGTCTGATGAAGAATATCTTTGCCCTGGCCAACTTCAATACGGCTCTGGCCCTGGGCGGGGTCCTGGGACTCGGCCTGCTCACCATCCTGCCGCAATGGGGGCTCCTGTTTGCCCAGGGGCCGGCCCGGCTTTTCTTTGGACTCACCGTGGCCCTGCGTCTCGCCTTTTTCAGCCAGGCGGCTCGTCATAGCGGGCTATCCCCCTGGCTGGCCCCGGCGGCCCTGCTTACTCCCTATCTCACGGTGTATATAATTCTCCGGGCCACATTCCTCACCCTGAAGAACAACGGTATCTTCTGGCGGGGCAGCCATTATTCTCTGGATGAGCTGCGCCGGAAGAATCGTTCTCTCTTGTAAAGCAGCAGGTTGGAGCTGTCAGGATTTGTCGGATTCCGTCACTGGATATTGGGGAATAACGGTGTTGGGAACAACGAATTGTGTTTTGCAGACCAGGCCGGTTGTTCTGCACACGTGATCGGCATAGCCGGCACCGGCCTCGGAATAGATATTGTAGGCGGCAGTTGCCCCGGCTTCTTCCAGCTCCAGGCGATGATCCTCGAAACGGGACGAGGCGGTGACCGGACCTTGGAATCCTGCTGATTGAATCTCCTTCAGGGCCAGCATGTTTGCCTGATGGTTGGTAAAGGCCAGCATGACGATTTTGATCTTCTCCAGATCAAGCTTACGCCAGAAGTCATAGTCTGTGGCATCACCCCAGATGATCCGCCGTCCCTCTTGATGATGCTGTTTGACGATTTTCATGTTGTGATCCACGGCAAGGACTTTCTCTCCCTGGCGCTCCCTGGTAACGTCATAGGCCATGGTTCCGAAGGGGCCCATGCCAAAGATGAGAATCTCGGCACGTTGCAGATCGATCCGGGAGTCATCTTTATGCCGGGTTTTCGTCTCAAAGCGATGGAGCAGGGGAGCAAAACGATCATAGATGGCATTGGCCTTACTGTTCAGAGGAGCCGAAAACAGGAAGGAGAAGGTGAGCGCCAGGGCAACGATAATGATCCAGTCAGGACTGAGCCAGCCATTTTTGGCGGCGATGGCAGTGACCAGCAGGCCGAACTCGGAATAATTGGCGAGAGCAAGTGTTGCCAGGATACTGGTCCTGGCACGGAGACGAAAGCGGGTTAGAACAAGAAAGTAGATGGATGATTTTACTGTTAATGCAAGCAGAAGGCCAAGGGCAATGAGGGCGTGGTTGACGGTGGGGGTGCCGCTCAGGCCGATCTGAAAGAAAAAGCTGATCAGGAAGAGATCTTTGAAGCTGTAGAGGGAGGCCGCCAGTTCCATTGAGCGCGGATGGGAGCCGATCAGCATGCCGATAATCAGGGCGCCCAGGTCCGGTTTCAGACCCACCAGGGCAAAACTGGTCGTGCCTACGACCAGAGCGATAAAGAGCCCGCCCAGGGGAAGAAGTTCCCCGTGACCGAGATGGTCGATGATGTGCAGGAGAAGCGGTCGTACGGCAAAGAGAAAAAGGGGCAGAGCCAGGGCCCAGAGGGAGGGGAATTCCCCCTTGGAGAGGGTGAGAAAGAAAACGGCCATCAGGTCCTGCATGATCAGGATACCGATGGAGGTCCGGCCATGCAGGGCGTTTATCTCTCCTTTTTCTTCCAGGAATTTGATGGCAAAGATGGTGCTGGAAAAGCTGAGGGCCAGTCCGATAAGGGCGGCCTGGGCAAGATTCAAATTGGTGAGATGGGCCACGCCGAACATTCCTGCGCCCAGAATCAGCAGGGTCAGAAAGGAAATGGTGAGCAGGGCATGCAGGGTGCTGCCTCCCCAGATCTCCGGTTTGGTCAGCCCTTTGAGGTCAAGTTTGAGGCCGATGGAGAAGAGCAGGAGGATGATGCCCAGATCGGCAATCTTGTCGAGGGCCAGGGAACCGGCGGTCAGTCCGAGAAAGTTCATGAGGAAACCGGCCAGAAGAAAACCGAGCATGGGGGGCAGGCTGAGCCGTTTGAAGATGAAACCGGCCAGAAAGGCGCTTCCTATCCAGATACTGTTGATATAAGGTGTGGCTTGAGGAAGTTGCATGGCATCCTTTTTGAAATAAATTATACGATATGATAATTGTATTAATAGCATTATGGAGAGCTTGTCAATGATCTGTTCCAGCGCGTTCGCTCATTTCTTTTCTGTCTAATTTTCTTGACGATACGTCCTGAAACGGGTATAGAAATGCTTTCAGAAATTGGGAAGTGGATTGTGCGTGTCGCGGATCCTGCCTTTTTTCTGTCCAATTCCAGATTTCGGTTTTTGATAGCCGGGTCCTGTGCAACAAAGAATCACGAACTCCGCCAGGTCCGGAAGGGAGCAACGGTAGTGACCCTCTTTGTGTGCCACAGGGTGCCCGGCTATCATTTTTTTGTGAAGTCGCTTATTTTTCAGTTTGTCCGGACTCACTGCAACTGTGCTAGAATAATCCTGCTCTCCTCCTGAAGAATCCCATGTCGTATTTGGTCCTTGCCAGAAAAGCACGTCCCCAGACCTTTGATGAGGTCGTCGGTCAGCGTCCTGTGGTCAAGACCCTGCAAAACAGCCTTCTGCGCGACAGGGTGGCCCATGCCATCCTTTTTTCAGGGGTTCGTGGAGTCGGCAAGACCACTCTGGCCCGGATCATGGCCAAGGCCATCAACTGTGAACAGGGGCCGGCCGAGAATCCCTGCAATGCCTGTGAGTCCTGCCGGACCATTACTGCCGGCTCCTCCATTGACCTCTACGAGATCGATGGCGCCTCCAATCGCGGCATCCAGGAGATCCGCGAACTGAAAGAGAAAATTCGCTTTCTGCCCACCTCGTCCAGGTACAAGATCATCATCATTGATGAAGTGCACATGCTCACCACCGAGGCATTCAATGCACTGCTCAAGACCCTGGAAGAGCCGCCTGCCCATGTTTATTTCATGTTCGCCACCACCGAGCTGCATAAGATTCCGATTACCATCCTTTCGCGCTGTCAGCGTTATGAGCTGAAACGCGTTGCACCCGTTGATATGGGCAGGCATCTGCAGAAACTTGCGGAGTCAGAAGGAGTGCAGATTGAGCAGGGGGCTCTTGACCTTATTGTCCGGGAGGCAGATGGTTCTGTCCGGGACGGGCTGAGTCTTCTGGATCAGGTTTTTTCTTTTGGTGAGAAAAATATCAGTACCGACGATGTGATTCAGGTGCTTGGTCTGGTCAGCAGGGAGGTCGTCCTCAAACTGACGAAGGCCTTGCTGGAACAGGATCCGGTAACGGCCTTTCAGGCCCTGGAGGAAATCTTTTCCTTCGGTATGGATCTGAAACGATTTACAACCGATTTGCTGGGCTGCTTCAGGGCCTTGATCCTTTGCAAGATCAAAGGCTGTGACGAGCTGCTGGACCTCTCGCCACAGGAGATCGCACTTTTCCGGGAGTTGGCAGACAATCACTCCACCCAGACTCTGCACATGAAGCTCACCCTGTTGATGCAGGGGGTTGAGGAGATGCGCTATTCGAGTCAGCCGCGACTGGCCATGGAAACGACTTTTCTTAAAATTATCCAGAGCAGTGATGTGACTCCGGTGACGACTTTGCTCTCCCGGCTGGATAGCTTGCTTGCCGGTGCCGGGGAATCCGGGCAGCAGGGCGGCCATCCAGGAGCCCAGGCGGGTGAAAGGGCAAGTGGGATCGTTTCTTCCATGCCAAAAAAAAAACAGCCGGCGCCCCCAGTAGCTGAACAGAAAGTCATTTATAAACAAGTGGTTGAGGTGCCGTCTCCGCAAGAGGAGAAACCTGCGGTATCGGCAGCGCCTGTTGAGCCGCCGGCTCAGGCCGAAGTGGAAGAGAGCGTCTCCGAGGAAGAAAATTCTTCCGATACCTCTGCATTACCGCCGGAACAGAAGAGCAGCCCGGGTGAAACACCGGCTCCGCGGATTGAACCCCATCAGCGCAGTGTGCGCCGTGACTGGATGGACTTTATTGCCTATGTGCGTGAACGATCTGTCTGGATTTCCCAGGACCTGCAGCGAGCTGACTCTGCGAAAGAGCAGGGGGGGGAACTGTTGCTCCATTATGTGGATCCTGCCAATTGCAGTATGTTACGCAAGGAAGAGAATAAAAAATTAATTACTGAGTTTACCCTCGATTTTTTTCAGAAGGAGCTTTCTGTCCGTTTTGTCATTCCTGATCAGAACAGTGAGACGACACAGGATGGGCAGGAGAGTCCTTTGAAGGAGCGCCATCTCCTGGCCAATGACCCTCTGGTGCTGATGACGGCAGAGATCTTCAATGGCCAGATCGGCGATATTCGAGTGGGCCCCCGGTTTCGATAGAACATGAACAAAATTTTCACTGAGGAATACAGAGTATGGATATGAACAGCATTATGCAGCAGGCCCAGCAGTTTCAGCAAAATATGGCCAGGATTCAGGAAGAACTGGGTCAGAAAAAGGTTACCGGCACTGCCGGCGGCGGTATGGTTACGGTCACGGCCAATGGGAAGAGTGAGATTCTCTCTGTTGTGATCGAGCGGGAAATTATTGTGGAAAGTGAGGCCGATATGCTTCAGGATTTGGTTGTTGCAGCCACCAACGATGCCCTGCGCAAGGCAAGAGAGATGGGGAAGGCCGAAATGGGCAAACTGACCGGCGGCTTTAATCTCCCTGGTCTTTCCAATATGTTCGGTTGAAAGGAACGTTGTCGTGCAGATCGTTCCTCCAGCCCTTGACCGCCTGATCCGGGATCTGAGCCGTTTGCCGGGGATCGGCAATAAAACGGCGGCCAGGTTGGCCATGAATATCCTGCGTCGTCCTCGGACAGAGGCGCGCGAGCTGGCGTCGGCCCTCTCTGAGCTGCACGACTCTATTCAGCTCTGCTCCTGTTGTTTCACCTTTTCTGAAGATGATCCCTGTGTCATCTGTGCAGATCCGCGGAGAAACGGGGCGCTGGTCTGTGTGGTTGAACAGCCGGGAGACCTTCTGGCCATTGAGAAGACAGGAAGTTTCCACGGCCACTATCATATCCTTCATGGTGTCCTCTCGCCCATGGATGGGATCGGTCCAGGTGAGATCAAGGTTGAGGCCTTGATGGCCAGGGTTAACAGCGGCACCATCCGTGAGGTTTTAATTGCTACCAGCTCCACGGTTCCGGGTGAGGCCACTGCATCATATCTTATTGATCTGCTGCACAATAAAGGTGTCGTCTTGACCCGTCTGGCCTGCGGTATTCCCATGGGCATGGATATAAAATATGCTGATCGGCACACCTTGGCCAAGGCCATAGAAACAAGGACAAATGCAGAGTGATTCTTCAAGAAAGCATGGCGTGGAAACTCTATTTTTTCTTGACATGGGTCCCATTTACTGGTAATTGAGGGAGTTTCCAGCGATCCTGGTAGCTTTACGGAAGACTCAAGTAATATTGTTTTTAATAGGCGCGTAGCTCAGGGGGAGAGCGCTACCTTGACATGGTAGAAGTCGGCGGTTCGAAACCGCCCGCGCCTACCAGAAATAAGGCTAAAGAAAAACGGACGCAATGCTTTTCGTTTCCTCTTTGGCCTTTATTTTTAGTAGCTGGTGGTAAAGAATCATACTGGGCGATGTTGTTGCTTGTGCCTGGCACAGTTGTTTACCTGCAGACTCATTATACATATTCCAGATGACAGAAATCCAAGTTACTCTACAGGGCGGTGAGACTGTCCAATTGCCGGCCTCGACTCCAGTCCAGCAGGCGTTTGCCCAGCTCATGTCTAATAAGCAGCGCAAGCTTACGGTTGCTGCCGTTGTTGATGGGAAGAGTGTCGATCTCAGCACGCCTTTGGTGAAAGATGCCATTATCAGCCCCATTCAGG
>JAQVER010000027.1 GCA_028697885.1 Desulfocapsaceae bacterium | reverse complement strand
AGGGTGAAATAGCTGTGTCCGGAGTAGGGGCGGGAAAGATTTGATACCTCGCCGCTTATGTTGACAAAACGGAATTCACCCTCCAGGAGATTCCTGATTGATCGGCTGATCTGGGAGACCGTAAGTATCGCCGATTCTGAAGGTGTTGTGGTAAAAGGTTTCATAGGAGTAAATCAGAATGATAAGAGTGGATGATCTGCAGTTAAGCGATTCTCTGGTATTTTGTAACGTCTTGAATTCACCTGATGTGCGATTGTGATTTGGAGACTGCTAGAGCCAGATTGGCCGATGTAAAGACTTTTTGCGAGACTATTATAGTTTGGGAATGGACATGATGTACGCTATCGAGTAAATAGAACAATTCATATTCAGAAGAAATAACCTAAAATGTTTGCGGGGAAAGGTAAAGCAAAAAGCAAAAGGAGGTTGGTATGGCAGGACAGAGTGCCTTTGATAAACAGCGGATCCAGGAGAGTTCTTATAGCGACAGTAGTGGATTGCTTGAGCATCTTAATCTACCCCCTGTTGTTATCCGGTTTGTTAAAAAAAATAAAAAGAATCTGCAGATTGGAACTATTGTTGTCGCAGTGGTGGTTGTCAGTTTGACTCTGTACAGTTCGTATCGCTCAAATAGGATCCAAAAGGCATCAGCGGCTTTGTCAGTTGCTATGCAGACTTCTGTACCAGAAAGACATCAAGCCTTGGTTGCCGTGGCCAATGATTATTCAGGAACTCCTTCGGCGCATTGGGCCAAAGCCGAACTTGCTCATGAGTTGATGAAAGACGGGAAATTCAAGGAGGCTGCTGAACAATATGGGGCAGTTCGCAAAAAGATAAATGCATCTAATCCTCTTTTTGCATTGTTGACCTTTGGTCTGGCCCAGGCCAATGAGGCTGCTGGTGCTTTTGATGCCGCAATTCTCGAATATAAGGCTTTGCAAAAGATTGCGGGGTATGAAGGGGAAGGCTTTACCGGGCTGGCTAGAATAAATGAGGCTCAGGGAAATATGAAAGAGGCGATAGCTGTTTATGAGGAGTACTTGTCGACTTTTACCGGCCAGAACCAGAATGATCCCGCTAAAATAGCGGTTGATGAGAAAATCGCCAGACTTAAGGCTGTTCTGTGAAACTGGTTCAAGATCTGTCGGAGATGACAGCTCTTGCAGCCAGTTGGAGGGGACAGGGA
Organism: Desulfocapsaceae bacterium; assembly: GCA_028697885.1. GTDB lineage: Bacteria > Desulfobacterota > Desulfobulbia > Desulfobulbales > Desulfocapsaceae > UBA2270. The sequence goes on along the minus strand of JAQVER010000027.1, from coordinate 40,231 downwards.
CTGAAGATTGCCCTGGTGCCAACCATGGGCTGGTTTCATGCTGGGCATCTGGCCTTGATGCGTCAGGTACGACAAAGTGCTGACAGGGTTGTGGTCAGCCTGTTTGTCAATCCCATTCAGTTTGGCCCAGGTGAAGACCTTGCCGCCTATCCGCGTGATCTGCAAAGAGACATGGATCTTGCCGCCGGTGAGGATATTGATGTTCTTTATGCCCCCTCTGCTCCAGACATGTATCCTGCCGGATTTCAAACTACTATTCGGGTGGCGGAGCTTGGTCTGGGCTTATGCGGAGCCAGTCGGCCCGGTCATTTTGATGGGGTTTGCACAGTCGTAATGAAATTGTTTCATCAGACTCAGCCCCATCTGGCTGTCTTTGGTGAGAAAGATTTCCAGCAACTGGCTGTGATCAGGCGTATGGTCAGGGATCTGGATCTGTCGATAGATATTGTTGCTCATCCCATTGTCCGGGAAACTAATGGCCTGGCCATGAGCTCACGTAACAGTTACTTGCAGGAAGATGAAAAGGAACGAGCGCTCTGTCTTTATCGTGCCATTATTTTTGCTCAGGAAAAGGTGAAAAACGCTATTCAACCTCTGTCGGCAGCTGAGTTGTGTGCTGAACTTGAGGAGCATATCCACCAGATTCCCGGCTTTGTTGTTGATTATGTGGAAATTGTTGATGCTGACAGCCTTAAACGTTGTGAAACTGTAACGGTGAACAGCAGGTTGATCCTGGCGGTGAAGGTTAATGAAAGAGTTCGTCTGATAGATAATGCCAGACTCTATGAACTGTAATAAATAATAAGAAGATAGTTAATCATGTTGCGACAGATGCTGAGGGCAAAGCTTCATCGGGCGACCGTCACTGAAGCTGACCTGAATTATGAGGGAAGCCTGACTATAGATAAAGATTTAATGGATGCCGTGGGGATTGTCCCTTTTGAGCGGGTTCATGTGTATAATGCAAATAATGGTGAGCGGTTTGATACCTATGCCATTGTTGGAGCATCAGGAACCGGAGTGATCGGCTTGAATGGAGCTGCTGCGCGCAAGGGAATGGTGGGTGATATTATTATTATCTGCACCTATGGTCTCTCTGTTGAAGAGGAGTTGCCGGGGTATCATCCAATTATCGTTCTTCTTGATGAGCATAATGCCATCAAAGAAACACTCAGCAAGTAAGATTGTTTTTTTAGGGAGGTTCTGCCAATGCCTGGTTTTGAGATTTTTGGTGAAGAAGAGAAGAAAGAAATTTTGGATGTCCTTGATACAGGTGTTCTCTTTCGTTATGAGTTTGGAGCTCAGCGCAAGGGTGTTTATAAAGTGCTTGAATTTGAAAAACAATTCGCCGCCTATTGCGGAACTTCTTACGGACAGGCTGTGACCTCTGGAACTGCGGCCCTGAAGGTGGCCCTTGCCGCGCTCGGTGTCGGTCCCGGTGACGAGGTCATCACTCAAGGGTTTACCTTTGTTGCGACTTGGGAGGCTATTCTTGATATCGGTGCTATTCCTGTATTTACTGAGGTGGATGCTACCCTGAATATGGACCCTCTCGATCTTGAAAAAAAGATTAGTGCCAAGACCCGGTGTATCATCCCTGTTCATATGTTGGGTGCTCAGGCCCGGATTCAGGAGATTGTTGCCATCGCTGCAAGGCATGGTATTCCAGTGCTTGAAGATACGGCCCAGGCTGCCGGAGCGAGAATTAACGGCCAGCATCTTGGCACATTTGGCACCTGTGGCACCTTTTCTTTTGATTCAGTGAAGACCATGACCACAGGCGAAGGTGGCATGATAATTACCGCTGATGAGCAGTTATGGCGAACCATGTCGGAATATCATGACCATGGCCATGACCATGTGGTTAATCCAGGTGGCCGAGGTGGAGAGAGCAGGCGTTTTATCGGTTTTAATTATCGGATGATGGAATTGCAGGGCGCCATTGGCCTTGCCCAACTCGCCAAGCTTGACTTCATGGTTGAGGCCCAGAAAAGGACTAAAGCTGCCTTGAAAGAGGCTGCTTCTGCTATTCCGGGCGTGCAGTTCAGAGAACTTGTTGATGAGGCAGGGGATTCCGCAACCTTCTTCTGTTTCTTCCTGGACAGTAGTGAACATTGCCAGCGGGTAAATAAGGTATTGACTGAAAACCAGGCCGGCGCCATAAATTTTGGCGAGAACAGTTGGCATTTTTATCCCCGGTGGGAGCATTTACTGGCTGGGTCAACCGTTACCAGAAGTGGTTGGCCGTTTCAGGAGCCTGGTGGTAAAAGGAGAATCGTCTATGACCCGGAACTTTTACCTGCTTCAGCAGAATTGATTAGTAGGACTTTGGTCTATCCGATTCCTGTAAAGATATCGGAAGAGAGACTTGCGGAGATGAGTACAGCTCTGCATCAAGCGGCAAAGGTATAAAGATTTTTTTTAAAAAATCAGGTTGGTGCATTGTCAGGAGCCGGATATTGATTCAGTACTTATCTGTAAAATTTATGACTGCCGTACTGATTGAGGTAGGTTAAGCTGGAAGACCATTTCGGCTCTGTATCCTTCAGGTGGTAATGGGTTGCGCCTGCGGTGAAATCATTGGTGTTGAGGGCAATATATGCAGACTGCATACATTGAAAAAAAACAGGAATATTGTGAGGGATAAAAGATTTGTTTCGTACCCAGCTGAATTGATATGGTTGCGTTACCACATCTTTGATGGAAATCTTTCTATTTATAGCCCGATTTAGAGTTACATGGGCAATGGCAATCTGTCCGATCTGTGGCTCTGAACGTGCCTCATGATACACGTTCAGGGTTAACCACAAAAGCCCTTCCAGTAGTGTCATTTTATTTCTCCATTATTGTCTGGATTCATAATGGCACTTTATATCATATTATGATAAAAAGTGCAAGTTTGGTGTTTTCTGGCGGAAAATTGATAACTTATTAGTCCGTTGTCCGGCCTGATAATCAATTTGTGCTGTCATTTATTAATCAAGAATAGAGTTAAATTAATCTTCTATGAAAATTACTATAATTGGAACCGGGTATGTCGGTCTGGTGACAGGTGCATGTCTCGCAGAATTTGGCCATCATATCACTTGTATGGATAAGGATGACCGGAAGATAAACTCATTACTGGAAGGAAAAATTCCCATTTACGAACCCGGGTTAGCGGAATTGGTGCGGAAGAATGTGAGTGAGGGGCGCCTTGCCTTTACGACCGAATTGGCCGACAGTGTCGAAAACGCTTCTGCTGTCTTTCTTGCGGTGGGCACTCCGACCTCACGGCGTGGTGATGGATACGCAGATCTGACTTATATATATGCCGCAGCAAGGGAACTGGCACCATATCTGACTGGTTATACAGTTATTATAGATAAGAGTACCGTACCAGTCGGCACTGCCCGTCAGGTTGCACGCTTGATCAGGGAAGAAAATCCGACGGCAGATTTTGATGTAGTTTCCAATCCTGAATTTTTAAGAGAAGGCGCTGCGATCAATGATTTTATGCGCCCGGATCGTATCGTCATTGGTTCTGAATCGGTGGCTGCCCAAGCCGTGATGAAAGAAATTTACGACCCCCTCTATCTCATTTCCACGCCTTTTGTTTTTACCGGACTCGAATCGGCCGAACTTATCAAGTATGCGGCAAACGCCTTTCTCTCGATCAAGATCTCTTTTATTAATGAGATGGCCAATCTTTGTGAAGAGGTGGGAGCGGATGTGGTTGATCTTGCCAGGGCCATAGGGCTGGATGGACGTATCGGTGGGAAATTTCTCCATCCCGGCCCTGGATTCGGAGGAAGTTGTTTTCCTAAAGATACCCTGGCGTTATTGCGTATTGCTCAGGAAAATGGTGTGTCTGCCAGGTCGGTTGCGGCGGCGGTTGAGATCAATGCGGCTCAAAAGGCAGGCATGGTCAAAAAGATTCGAGAGGCACTTGGCGGAGATGTAGCCGGTAAAACTATTGGAGTACTGGGCTTGACCTTTAAGCCGGAAACGGATGATCTCCGTGATGCCCCTGCGCTCAGTATCCTTCCTCCGTTGCATGAGAAAGGAGCAAGGATTCAGGCGCATGACCCTCAAGGGATGGAAGAAGCCAGGAAATTATTTCCTGAATGTTTTTATGTCAACAACGTCTACGAGGCAGCCACAGGTGCCGATGCATTGGTGTTGATGACTGAATGGAATCAATACCGGGCGATTGATCTTGAACGCATCAAATCTTTGATGCGGGTACCTTTGTTTATTGATCTGCGCAATGTCTATTCTCCTCAGAGACTACGTGCTGCCGGGTTTGAATATGTGGGGGTGGGTAGGGGGTAAAGTCCTGCCGAACAAAATTAGAATATTTGAGACCAGTTGTTGAGATGTCTCTTGCCGTCAAGGGAAGTATCGAAAGTAAACCGGGGGCGGATTATCTGCACATTGATGATCTGCCCCCGGTATTTCTTACAGGCATGTTCTTAATATAAAATTGAACTGTTGCCTTCATAGGCCATCTGGTAGATATTAATAACATCGTCCAGGCTTGGTTTACGGGGATTATTCTCAACAGGACGAGTCACGGTTAAGGCTATCCTGGCCATTTCGGGGAGTTGATCGACTGGAATATCCAGATCTTGCAGTGTTGCCGGAATACCCACGTCGGCGTTTAATTCGAACAGCGCCTCTACGCATCGCTCTGCCGCTTCTCTGGTTGTCATCTCTTCTGTTTTTTTACCAAGAACTCCGGCCAGAACGGCAAATTTTTCCATGTTGCCGATGAGGTTGTATTCAACTACATAAGGAAGTAGCACTGCGTTGGCAAGACCGTGGGCTATGCCAAACATGCCACCCATGGGATAAGCCATGGCGTGGACCAGACCGACGCCGGCTGTTGCCAGGGCTTTGCCGCCTAAAAGGCTGCCCATGAGCATGGCTGAACGAGCCTCCAGGTTAGTGCCGTTGGCATAGGCCTTTGCCAGGTTTCGGCTGATCAAGTCGATGGCCTCCAGCGAATACATTTCGGAGATGATATGGGCCTGGCTGGAAGTGTAGGCCTCAAGGGCATGGGTGAGGGCATCGATACCGGTATAGGCAGTGACCTGAGGCGGCAGGCTGAGGGTCAGCGCTGGATCGAGGATGGCTGCTTCCGGATAGAGCGGGGCGCCATTCATGCCGCCTTTGGAGCCTGTCTTCTCATTGATAAAGACGGCGGTGAATGTTACTTCGGCGCCGGTTCCAGCCGAAGTTGGGATCATGATCTTTGGTGCACCAGCGTTTGGAATTTTGTCAAGGCCGAGATAATCGGCAGCCTTGCCGCCATTGGTGAGCAGTATCGCCACAGCCTTGGCCACATCCATGGCTGAACCACCACCAGCCCCGATCACGCAGTCACAGCCTTTGGACTTTGCTATTTTGTATCCTTTGTCAGCGAGTTTCAGGCCCGGTTCGGGATCAATATTGTCATAAAGAGTATAGGGTATGGCAGCGGCATCCAGAGGGGCGGTTATCTGACTGGCAATCCCGGCCTTGACCAGGCCTGGATCAATAACCAGAAAAACATTACTGCCATTAAAATCCTGAACAGTTCTGCCCAGACTGCTGATGCTGCCAACACCAAACTGGATGCGGGTTGGCTGAGTAACGGTGAAAGATTGTGAATAATCCATAGGAGTAAGTTGTAGGCTAAAGGTTGAAGGGTGAGTACTGAATCTTTACAGCTATACAGCTAAACAGAAAAAGAAGAACTTGGAAATAAGAAAAAAGGCATAACCCCTTTAAAAATTGATGCAGAATTTATCATCCATCTGTTATCCTTTTTTAAGTTTTTTCCTTTCAACCTTTAATTTACCGATGAGTATACTCAAAGAAATTATTCTAGCCAATCCGAGAGGGTTTTGTGCCGGTGTCGTGCGGGCTATTGCTACGGTGCGACTGGCCCTTGAACAATATGGGCCTCCGATTTATGTTCTCCATGAGATTGTTCATAACAAACACGTTGTCCAGGAATTGGAGGGATTAGGGGTTGTTTTTATGGTGGAGCTTGCTGATATTCCTCCAGGGGCGGTCTGTATCTTCAGTGCCCATGGAGTCTCGGTGGCAATTGAGCAGCAGGCGCAGAATCTTGGTCTCCGGACCATTGATGCCACTTGCCCTTTGGTGAGCAGTGTGCATCGTATGGTGGAAAAATATCATGCAGAGGGATGTGATGTCCTGATTATTGGCCACCACCGGCATCCGGAAGTTGAGGGTACTGCCGGCCGGGTTGTTGGCCGGGTGCATATCATTGCCTCAGAGGAGGAAGTGGAAACTGTGCAGGTTGTTGATCCTGAACGGGTTGCTTATGTTACCCAGACCACCCTCAGTCAGAACGATATCGCCGGGATCAGAAGGAAGTTGGAACAGCGTTTTCCGGCCATCAGAGGTCCCCGCTCAAATGTATGTTATGCCACCGAAAATCGTCAGAATGTGGTAAAGGAATTAGCCCGGAAGGCTGATGTCCTCCTGGTGGTTGGTTCTAAAAGCAGTTCCAATTCCAACAGATTGCGGGAGGTCGGAGTCAGGGCCGGGATGACAGGATATCTGATTGATGATGCAACTGATATCCGCCCGGAATGGTTACAAGGGCATACAAGCGTGGGAGTGACGGCCGGGGCTTCTGCCCCTGAACGTCTGGTGCGCGGGGTTGTCAAATGGTTGCAGGAGTATGGGGCAACTGCTGTCAGTGAGCTGCCGGGCAAAGAAGAGCAGGTCTCTTTTAAACCTGCAGAGCTTAATAGTCAGCAAGAGTTGAGAAAATAAAAAAACAAAAAGGTGGAAGAATAGAAGAAGGGCGACGAGGTAGAAGGCACCTCATTGCCCTTCTTCTATTCTGAGGGGAGGGGAACCAATTACTTCAGCGTTTCCCGGATACGGGCCATGGCTTTCTCTACATTGGCTAAGGAGTTAAAGGCAGAGAGACGAATATAGCCTTCGCCGCATTTCCCAAATCCGGCGCCAGGGGTACAGACCACGCCGGTTTTATTTAACAGCATATCGAAGAATTCCCAGGAGTCGCCTTGGGCATCTATCCAGATGTAGGGTGCGTTCTCACCACCCACAAAGTCATAACCAAGGGACGTCATCTCCTGCCGGATCAAATCGGCATTGCGCATGTAATAGGCAACCAGCTCTTTGGTCTGGACCTGGCCTTCTTCGCTGTAGATGGCCTCGGCTGCGCGTTGTACCGGATAGGAAACGCCGTTGAATTTGGTACAGTGACGGCGGTTCCACAGGGCATGGATCGATTGCCGGTTTCCTTTGGAGTCAAAAGCCGTGCATTCCTTGGGCACTACGGTGTAGGCGCAGCGGGTACCGGTGAATCCTGCGCTTTTGGAAAAGGAGCGGAATTCAATAGCCACCTCTTTGGCCCCTTCGATCTCATAGATGGAGTGGGGCAAAGATTCATCGCGGATAAAGGCCTCATAGGCGGCATCAAAGAGAATCAGGGCCTTTTTCTCCTTGGCATAGTTCACCCAGTTACTTAACTCATCTTTGGTAATGGTTGATCCAGTTGGATTGTTGGGGAAACAGAGATAGATCAGGTCCACGTCCGCAGAAGGCAGGGCCGGCACAAAATTATTGGCCTTCGTAGAGTCAAGGTAGACCAGACCCTGATACCTGCCTTCCATAAAGTTGCCAGTACGACCAGCCATAACATTGGTATCCAGATAGACCGGATAAACAGGATCGGGGATGGCCACTTTGATATCCTGGGTGAAGAGCTCCTGGATATTGCCGGTATCGCATTTAGCGCCGTCACTGATAAAGATCTCATCGGCGGTTATCTCAGCGCCCCGTGCCTGGAAATCGTTTTTGGCAATGGCCTCGCGCAGGAAGTCGTAACCCTGTTCCGGGCCATAACCGCGAAAGCTTGCGTCGATGCCCATCTCATCTACTGCTTTGTGGAAGGCCGTAATACAGGCCGTCGGCAGGGCTCGGGTTACATCACCGATTCCCAGCCTGATAATATCTTTTTCAGGGTTGACCTGTTGAAAGCTTGCCACTCGTTTAGCAATATTCGAAAATAGATATGATGCCTGGAGCTTGAGGTAATTTTCGTTGATAGTGATCATGGGGACATTTTCCCTTAAATTTGTTATGGTAGATGAAAATTGAGGGCTTATGTTGCATAACACCCTTAATGGAAGCGTTGAATATAATGGAATGGAAAATAGCTGTCAATCATCAAGATTCAGCCAATGCTTGGATACTTGATGATTGGTGCAGGATAAAAAAAAATGAGGCCTCGATGACCCAGCAGACACCCCCAACTATCTATCGGCAGGATTATAGCACACCGAACTATCTCACTGATGATATTACCCTGACCTTTCAGCTGAACCAGGATGACACTCTGGTCACGGCCCGCTCTTTCTTCAAGCGTAACCCCGAACAGCCATCCGGGGACAATGCTCTTTTTCTTGATGGGCAGGATCTTGAACTTGTGGCCATCAGCCTCGATTCCCGACCGCTTGCCGTCCTTGAGTTTTCATTGACTGATTCCGGGATGCTGATCCATACAGTCCCGGACACCTTTGTCCTTGAGATTACCACCAGGATATTTCCGGATCGCAATACCGCACTCGAAGGATTGTACCGTTCCAGCGGCAACTACTGTACTCAGTGCGAAGCTGAGGGCTTTCGTAAAATCACCTATTATCAGGATCGACCTGATGTGATGGCCCGTTTCACCACCCGGATCGAGGCGGACGTCATAACCTGTCCTGTTCTGCTCTCCAATGGCAATTTGGTTGAGAAGGGAATTCTGCAAGCCGGCAGGCATTATGCAGTGTGGCAGGATCCTTTTCCTAAGCCCTGTTATCTCTTTGCTTTGGTGGCAGGAAATCTGGTCTGTCTAGAGGATAGGTTTGTGACCAGAGCAGGTCGCGATGTTCTCTTGCAGATCTATGTTGAGTCTCGGAATCAGAGGAAATGTGACCATGCCATGCAATCCCTGAAAAAAGCCATGCGCTGGGACGAGGAGGTTTTTGGCCTTGAGTATGACCTGGACCGCTATATGATCGTAGCCGTCGATGATTTCAATATGGGGGCTATGGAAAACAAGGGCTTGAATGTCTTTAATTCTAAATATGTCCTTACCAGTCCGGAAACAGCTACAGATCAAGATTATCTTGGCGTGGAAGGCGTGATTGCCCATGAGTATTTCCACAATTGGACCGGCAACCGGGTCACCTGCCGTGATTGGTTTCAGCTCAGTTTGAAAGAGGGGCTTACCGTGTTCAGGGATCAGGAGTTTTCGGGAGACATGAACTCACGGTCTGTGCAACGTATCGATGATGTGCGGGTGTTGCGCACCTTTCAGTTCAAAGAGGACAGCGGACCTATGGCCCATCCGGTTCGTCCTGATTCCTATGTGGAAATCAATAATTTTTACACGGTTACGGTCTATAATAAAGGGGCGGAGGTAATTCGCATGATGCATACCCTGCTTGGTGCCAAAAGGTTCCGCCAGGGCATGGATCTTTATTTTGCCAGACATGACGGTCAGGCCGTCACCTGTGATGATTTTGTGGCGTCCATGGGCGATGCGTCCGGGGTTGATCTGGAACAGTTCAAATACTGGTATAGTCAGGCCGGAACGCCGGTGTTGCATGTTTCAGATTCCTGGGATGAAAATCAAGGAAAATACATCGTAACTGTTCAACAGGAGTGTGCACCGACGCCAAAGCAGGAAAAGAAGCAACCATTTCATCTTCCTATCAATATTGGCCTCCTGGATGGTCGGGGTAATGAAATGATTGCAGCTGACACCCTGCTGCAATTGAGGGAGAAAAAGCAGTCTTTCACCTTCGCAGGCCTTGTAGAAAAACCGGTACTTTCTTTCCTGCGCGGTTTTTCGGCTCCGGTTAAAGTCGAGCCGTTTCAAGGACGGGAAGAACTGGCATTCCTCATGGCTCACGACAGTGATCTTTTCAACCGCTGGGATGCCGCCAACCGGCTTAGTGAATCTATTATTCTGGAATGCGTCAGTGCCTTGCAGCATGGTGCTATCCCTGTTCTTGATCCTTTATTTGTCCAGGCCGTACGCCTGAATCTACTGCAACAGAACAATGATAGAGCACTGCTGGCCCAGGCCCTGACCATGCCGGCGGAAACCACCCTGGCGTTGCAGTTGGAGATTGTCGATCCGGATAATCTCCATCTGGCCCGGAAATTTGTCAGAAGTGAACTGGCTCGGCAGCTTGACCAGGAATTTTTTCAGGTCTATGGGGAAAACAGAGAGCGAGGAAACTATGTTTTGACTCCCGAGGCCATGGGACGCAGGAGCCTGAAAAACATATGTCTTTCCTTCCTGCTGTCTATGGACCCATTGCCTGCAGAGTATCTGGATCTGGCGGTGAAACAGTATGAGCAAAAGGACAATATGACCGACGTGATGGCGGCCTTGAGTGCCCTGGCCCATTGTCCGGTGAATGAGCGGCAGGAAGCCCTGGCGGATTTTTATCAGCAGTGGCAGGGCGAACCTCTGGTGGTTGATAAGTGGCTTACGCTGCAGGCCACCTCAAGTCTTGAGGATGCCTTGGATACCGTAAAATCACTGCTGACTCACCCTGGATTTTCTCTTCATAATCCCAATAAGGTACGGGCTCTGATTGGCGCCTTTGGTACTGGCAATCATGTGCGGTTCCATGCAGCGACTGGATCCGGTTATGCCTTTCTGGCCGAGCAGATCATAAATATTGATTCTTTCAACTCGCATATCTCCGCAAGGTTGATGAGCCCCTTTACAAGTTGGAAACGCTATGATACAAGCAGGCAGCAATTGATGCGGGAACAGATGGTGAAAATTGCAGATCAGCCAGGTTTGTCGGTGGGGGTGTATGAAGTGGTGCAAAAAACCCTGTTGTAACTGTTGTACAATGCAATGAGAAAAAAGTGCTGGGAGGATTTGAGTCTGGTAAGACCTATTGTAATATAATAATCCTATTGTTATGAATAAGATGATCTGAAGGTGGAAAGAGGGTGACTAGGTTATTTTCTTGGGAGCATAAAAAGGCGGATGCAGAATAAACTTTTTATAATAACAATCGGGCTGACAGTGGCTGGGGTAATCCTTCTGCTCAAGTCCCTTGTCCCGGTCAGGGTCATTGTCCAAAAGTTGCCGGAAGGAAATGTCCGGAATCGGTGGAAACTTCTGGTTAGCCTTATTTTTATGTTTATTTTAGGCTATGTTCTCTATCCCTTTCTTCGTACTCCTGACAGCTTCAATTCGATTTCCACTCTTATTGTTCCCGGGATATTTTTTAGTGGAGCTGTTTTTGTCTTTTTAGTCTGTTCTCTTTCCTTGAAAACAGCCCTTGATCTGCAACGAATTTATGTCCTTGAGCAGGAAAATATTACCGACCCGTTAACAGGTTTGTTTAATCGTCGTTATCTTGATCGTCGAATCATTGAAGAGTTTCAACGGGCCATGAGATTTGAACAACCATTTTCTGTGTTTCTGCTTGATATCGATCATTTTAAAATCGTGAATGACACGTATGGTCATCAGATTGGCGATATGGTCTTGAAGAAACTCAGTCATTTGATTACGGAATCTGTGCGGGAAGTGGATGTTGCGATCCGTTATGGCGGGGAAGAAATTATGGTGATCCTGCCCAATACCAAAATCAAAAACGCCTTTGAACTGGCTGAGCGGTTACGCAGGCAGATTGAGGAAACGATAATGGTAGCGGCGGATCCCCGCAAAGGACAGCCTGACATCTATCTCACTGTCAGTATCGGGGTTTCCGAATATCTGTTTTCTGATGGCTGGGATAATGCTCAAAAGGTTTTGCAACGGGCAGACATGGCTTTGTATCAAGCCAAGGGGCAAGGTCGTAATCGGGTGCTTATCAGTGAAGAAAAAGACGACCAGTGCTGAGGATAAGCACTTCCCTTTTGGAAAAGGGGACAATCTATTCATATCCTTCTTTGTAGCTCTATTCCTTTTGATCCCTTCTCTCTAATCTTGATTTGCCGCTTTGACTTAACTCTTGGACTTACTGATGATGGAAGATTCCGGTCGCAGTGCTGCCCTCCCATCCGTTTTTCCCGGAAGACATCGACAAATGATTGCCAAGCCTGTATCTGCCTGACCTGTTCATTGGTATTGGTCACATCCATGTCAATAAAGTTGGGGAGTATCTCTCCTTAGCACAGCAGTGCACAGACCGGGGCTAGTTGCAGGGCGTCGATAGCACAGAGATGACCCGATCATTAGAGCAGCTTGGCTGGGAAAACAAGGCGGATTGTGCTTTGCGGGAGTTATATGTAATAACTCATTTGAATTAATGAATATAATGTAATGACGAATTCTTTTAACTAGTAGTTCTTTGATCTTGTTGTTTTGGTGGGATTATTATAGGATTATATTTAATAATTTTATCTGGGAATGTGGAATCTTGTATTTGCTGCTGTTCATTGTGAAGGAGCTTGTGGTGACAAAAGGTCGAGAACAGTACCTGCTATCTCTGTTTTTTGTCCTTTCGGCATGCTAAACTGGGGGCTCAAATGATGTTTTGCTCCTTGGTATTTCCTCAAACTAAAAGCTAATTCATATCACTTTTACATGAGAGAACGAAATCTTATGATTCAGCGCTTATTGATCATCGTTTTAGTACTGTTGCTGAACGTATCAATTGCCAATGCGGAAGTTTTCATCGGAGAATGCTCAATCCGATTTTTCGGTGATGCAACCTTGCATGGCTTTGATGGAAAGGTTGCCTGTCAGCCGTTCACCCTGACCGGCGAAAAAGAGACAAAAATTATCCGGCAGCCGGTTGTTATTGTACGCGTGGATTCCATGGATACCGACAACGATAGTCGCAACGAAAAGATGCGCAATATGTTTGACAGCAAGAAGTTCCCAGTCATTGAAGGACTATTCGGTGATCTGAATCCCACAGCGGTTTTGCAGATAATGGCATCTCCAGATGCTCAGCCGGCTAAACTAGAGTTTGATTTGAAAATCCGTGAGCGTTTACAGCGGGTGCAAGCCGAGGTAACCGACTTCAATGTCACCTCTAAAAACATCACTTTCACTATGAAGTTTAATCTCTCTCTTGCGAGCTTCGAGTTGGAGCCACCTGCTGGTGCTTTTGGCATACTTAAAGTGGCCGACCGGGTTGATGTTGAGATTGATGCGGTACTTCAGCGTAAATAGAAAGGTAATCTGATATTTTTCTAAGGAGATATAAATAGGAGCTGACGGGAAAAACAGAAGGTCAATATAGTCATACTTCCAAGCTGATTTCCTTTGGTATTTTGTTATAAAATTATTCTTGAGATCACCTTGGTTTTCTTACCGGGTCTCGATATTATTCCTGCGCATGGCCTCTTTTACCTCACTGACCGGGACTTCCTGACGATGGAAGATACCGGCCGCAAGTGCCGCCTCCACGTCGGTTGCCTTAAAGACATCGACAAAATGCTGGGCCGAGCCTGCGCCCGATGAGGCGATCACGGGAATAGAGACCGCACCTCGCACCTGCCTGATCAGTTCATGATCAAAACCGCTGTTGGTTCCATCCTTGTCTATGCAATTGAGGAGTATTTCACCTGCGCCCAGCAGCTCACAGGTCTTGGCCAACTGTACCGCATCGATGTCGCGTCCTTCACGGCCGCCTTTGACGGTGCACTGATACCAGCAGTAGTTCTCTCCCTGCGGCCCGGGGGTTGTGGTTTTAATAGTGTTATGATCGGTATCTTCAGGGGCATGGACATAGACTCGCCGGGGATCAACGGAGATCACCACGGCCTGGGCGCCATAGACCATGGAGATTTGCTCAATGGCACTTTTACCGCTTCTCTTGCCTGTCTGCAGAAATTCCTCCACAGCATAAACCGCATCACTTCCAATAGAGATCTTGTCTGCCCCGGAACGAAAATATTCAGCGGCTACATCGAGGGCGGAATAATGCTTACCGTCTGAATCGGTAAACTCACGGATTCCTCCCCCGATGGTCAGAGGGACAAAGACATTTTCCGACGTGCGCTGCAGCACCTCAAGCATGGGTTGATCTTTCATGGGGAAGTCACGGAAGCCGGTGATATTGAGAAAGGTTATCTCATCCGCGCCTTCTTCATAATAGCGCCGGGCGAGCTCAACCGGTTTGCCCAGGTTGCGCACCTCGCCATCGTTACGTACATCATATTGATCGCCTTTGGTTACCACCAAGTCACCTTGATCGTTGGTGCGCACGTCGAGGCAGGCGATAATCCTTTTGGCAATATGTGTCCTTTTATCCTGAACTGGCAGCGACTGTCGTACGGTAATTGTATCACTGCCTTGAGAATCAAGATAATTTTTCAGGATATTAAGTCCGGCCTCACCACTTTTCTCCGGATGAAACTGAAAGGCTGTGACATTGCCCTTTTCCACACCACTGACAAAGGCTTCGCCATAATCGGTGGTGGAAAGGAGCCAGTCCGGCCCCACATCGGTAACTGACGCCCGGTAGGAATGGACAAAATAGAGTTTCTGCTCCTGGTAGTCTTTGAGGATGGGAGATTCCTTATGGAGTATAATTCCGTTCCAGCCAATCTGGGGCACTGAGAGATTCCGGTCGGTGAATCGTTTGACCTGGCCGGGCAGGATTGACAGACCAGCTACACCCGGTGATTCTTCGCTGCCTTCAAACAGGGCCTGCAGGGCCACACAGATGCCAAGGAAGGGCTTGTTGAGACGGATCCGTTCAATAAGGGGTTCCACTAGTCCATCACGATGCAGGCGCTGCATCACTGAACCGAAGCTGCCTACGCCTGGAAAGATCAGTTTTTCGGCGGTAAGAATATCCTGGGGACCCTGTACATCACGAACAGTATAGCCCAGCCGGGTAATTGCATTTCTGACGCTACGGACATTGCCGGCGCCATAGTCAAGGAGTGTTATCATGATGGAGTGGAGAACAGTAAGTTGTGAGTAGATAATAGAACGTAATAAGTAGTGGATGATAAGGATGAAGTAAACACTCGCTACTCACACCTTAATTTTTTTAGTATAATATTTCCCATGGGCACAGCCTCGGCATAGTAATTTACCATCCTGTTCCACATCGCGGCAATCCTGAACCCAGTCGCCGCATGATTGGCATTGGATTCGTTTCAGAGGACGTCCCGGCATATCCTGCTCCGGAATGTTTACCGTTACTTCCTCTATGGTAAAGAGTTCCTCCTGGGGCATGACCCGGTAGGCATCCAGCTGCCGTGCGTATTTGTTCTCGATTTCAGGACAATATTTTTTAGAGAGCTCTCTTGATTCTTCGCGGGCAACAATCCGTACCGCCTTGCCCGTGTCAAGGTTGACAAAGGTGGCCGCCATGATCCCATAATCAATCCAGCGCATGGACCGTTTTCCCAGGCTGCATCCGGTGACTGACTGGATGGCATCGGTGGCGCAACGATCGATCTCAACCAGGACGTAGAGCTTTTTTCGATCCAATCCCTTGGGGTCCTGAATGCCAATGGCCTCAAGGCCGATCATGGACATCCGCACCCCGATCACCTGACCGGCACAGATATGGCCATGAATCTTGGTTGATATTTCAAGTAATACATCAAATGATTCCATATTTTTTCTCCCTGACATGAAAAAAGTGGGGATAGTATCAGTAAAAATAGACTGATGAAAGCGTTTATCTTACTGCTGTGCAGCTCAGGTGTCAATATCAGGAAGGTGAGTGATATCTTGTCTGTGTCCTGTCAAAATTCCATCCCTCGTTGCGCCTTGACCCCATTCTGGTATGGATGCTTGATTTCGCGCATTTCGGTGACCAGGTCGGCAAGGTTGATCAGGGCCTCAGAGGCATAACGTCCGGTAATGGCAATATGCATGGCAGGGGGTTTGGTGCGCAGAACGGCAAGGATCTCCTCTTCATCAATAATCTTATAATGGGAAAGATAGGTGAGCTCGTCAAGGATAACCAGTTCGTGTCTGTTTTCCCGAATGGTGTGCACGGCAAACTTCCAGGCCTCCCTGGCCGCGGCCTTGTCTTTTTCCAGATCATCGGACTTCCAGGTGAACCCCCGGCCCATCACATGGAAATCGAGCAGGGGTTTAAATATCCTGGCCGCCTCAAGTTCGCCGTATTTCCAGCTGCCTTTGATGAACTGGATGATCGAAACCCGATGATTATGCCCCAGAGCCCTGAAGGCAAGGCCAAGCGCTGCTGTGGTTTTGCCTTTACCGTTGCCGGTGAAAACGGCGATCAGTCCCTTGGTGGAGTCATTTCCCTCATGCTGCTGCGCGACTGCCATGGCTGAAATCCTTGTCATAAAGTTTTGAAACAGCTGCAAGCGGCAGATCAGCAAAGACCCTGCCCACACAGATGAGTGCAGTCTTGCAGATACCGGCCTCACGAATCTTGAGGGCGATATCGGCAAGGGTTCCCAGGATGATCTGTTCACTGTCCCAGGTTGCCTTCTCAACCACGGCCACCGGGGTGCTTTCATTGTAGCCGCCGGCCAGCAGTTCAAGCACGACAGTCTCAATCATCGATACGGAAAGAAAGATGAGCATGGTAGTCTGGTGGGCTGCCAGAAGGCGCAGCTTTTCCAGATCCGGCACCGGAGTCCTGCCTTCCTGGCGGGTGATAATGACCGTCTGGGCGATCTCCGGCAGGGTCAGTTCAGCTTTTAAGGCGGCGGCAGCACCAAAGGCAGAGCTGACACCCGGCACCACCATATAGGAAATGCCGATGGCGTCCAGTCGCTGCATCTGTTCCTTGATGGCCCCGAAGATGGAAGGGTCGCCGGTATGGAGGCGGACAACGGATTGACCATTGTGCCAGGCGTTTGCCATTATCTCGATAATCTCTTCCAGGTTCATCCCGGCAGAATCATGGATTCGGGCCTTGCAGCCAGCCAGAATGGCAGGATTAACCAGGCTGCCGGCATAGACGATACAATCGGCATGATCAAGCAGTCGCCTGCCCTTTACGGTGATCAATTCAACGTCCCCTGGGCCTGCCCCGACAAAGGCTATTGGCTGGCTGGTCAGGGACTTCCTAAGGGTGGGGGAGCCAGTGGTGGCGGTAACGGAGCGATCAGATTCACTCATTTGTTTTCTCCTGGGCCTGTTTGTTTCTGGCCGACAATAATAGTAATAGGATGCAAGGTTTGATCTCCTTGCTCAGGCCGCTCTGCCCACCCCAAGGGTGCTTCCTGCGAAGCGTCCGTGACCGGCGGATAGGGGCGCCGTGTGACACTGATCTCACTGAGGCTTACCGTCAGCCCCTGTTTATGGAGAAATGCAGGTGCATTCACGGCCGTTTTTTCTAAAACAGCATTGACCACAATCCTCCCCCCTGGGTTCAACCTTCCTGCTGTATGTTCAATAATGGCCCGGAGCTGCCCTCCGCTGCCACCGATAAAGACCCGATCAGGGGCCGGCAGAGCTGCCAGGGTATCAGGAGCACTGCCATGGAAGACCTGAAGATTCCAGGTCTGAAATAGCTCACGGTTTTGTTGAATATTGCCAATCTGATCATCATCCCGTTCAACGGCAAAAACCTGTAGCTCAGGAAAAAGACGTGCCGCCTCAAGACCGACTGCTCCTGAACCGGCACCCACGTCCCAGAATACTCCGTGTCGCGGCAATCGCAGGGCATGCAGACTGGCTGCCCTTACCTCGTTTTTGGTGATCAGGCCACGGCTGTGCGCAATTTCGTTTTCCGACAGACCAAAAGGGGGGATCGTGGATGTAGGCGAGGTCTTGAGCAGGATCATCACATTGAGTGGGGAAAAACTGCGCACAGCGATCTCACTGAGGGTGCCAGTGTGTAGACGTTCATTGTCCATCCCCAGGTTTTCTGCCACATGAACCCTATATTCGGTATCGATCGCTTTGCCGCATTCAGCCAGCAGGGAATGTGCAATCAGATCAGGGCTGAGCCTGTAATCGGTAAAGAGGAAGACTTTGTCGTGGATGAGGATGCTAGATGCAAGGTTGTCTGTCTCACGTCCATGCAGGGAAAGGAATCTGGCGTCATCCCAGGGGATCTTGAAGCGGGAAAATGCGATCTGCATGGATGAACGTGCTGGATAGACCATGATACGGTCAGGTCCAAAAAGCTGAAGCAGGGTGCGGCCAATCCCAAAAAAAAAGGGATCGCCGGAGGCAAGAATCGCCACATCGCCATGTATTAATTCGAGTGCCACCTGAGCGAGCGCCTCCTTAACCGGGGCAATGGGGATAAGGCGTTTTACTGCTTGCTGGTCCAGGATGGAAGAAAGCATGGTTCGGTGTCGTTTTGAGAGAACCAGGACTCGGCAGTTTTGCAGGAGAGCAATGAGCTTCTCGGAAATCTGCTCACCACTCTCTACCCCGATCAGATGTATTCTTGTCTGACTCATTTTGGCAGGTTACCCGGTATTGATTCGACAATTTGTCGGGAGCTGTGCACGAGATACACAGTGACTGGCAGACCGGATACATCCTGACAGTAATCCCGGGCAGCGCAGCAGACCTTTCTGATAGTGTCATGGGCATTCATGGCGACCAGCCGTTCATAGATCTCGCGAGCGGTATTTGACCCGGCAAGTCCTTGCAGGATGGCAGGTGCAGTTCCCATGGCCTCAAGAAAGGAGATGGCGTTTTCAATTTCCAGGGCACCATGGCGGACATGGGTCTGGGGGATGCGCATGGCTCCTTTCAATACCTTGGCCCACATGGCGGCCAGATGGATGGCGGAGAAACCATGTTTTCCAGCATCTTCAAGTGAAAATTGGAGGTAGTCACCCATCATCACATAGGCCTCGTCCGGCAGGCGTAGTTGTTGTTGCACCGTAGATTCGGATGTCCGGCCGGTGGAGAGAACGATTGTCTCAACCCCTGCTTCACGGGCAACATCCATTGAGGTGCTGATGGTGGCAGTCCACGCCTCAGCCGAAATGGGTCGGACAATTCCGGTTGTCCCGAGAATAGAGAGGCCTCCAATGATCCCCAGCCGATGGTTCAAAGTCTTTTCCGCCAGTTCCGCACCGTTAGGGATGGAGATGGTGACGACCAGAGGGCGGTTGGCAGTAGGGTCAGAGAGGGAAAGGGCCTCTGTCGCTGCCTCCCTGATCATTTTTCTCGGAATTGGATTTATTGCGGGTTCGCCAACTGGAATTGACAGCCCGGGTTTGGTTACAGTACCAATACCGGTGCCACCGGCAATAATGATCTGATCATTTTGCACCTCATCGGCTGTGGCGAATCTGACAACAGCCTCAATCCTTGCCTTGTTGGTTACATCCGGGTCATCACCTGCATCTTTAATAACTGCTGCACAGGCTGTAGTGTGAGCCAGGTCTTGCCACTGACAGGCGCAGAGCTGAAAAGTGACCCGCGAACCATCTGGGAAGGGGATGGTAGCCTGATTTTGGCTAAATCCAGTGCTCAGCATGAGGGTGGCCGCTTTAGCAGCAGCTGCTGCACAGGCCCCGGTAGTGTATCCTGACCGTAATCTTTTCATCCAGTGAAACTCATGGCATTTCGCTCAAAAAAAAAGCCGTACAGTTATTACTGTACGGCTTTTTCCAACATATCATGCGGAAAACGATATTCGTTTACACCTGACAGTTCTCTGAACTATGTCCTATAATCAGTCAGATGGAACATGTATTGATTGTATAAAATTAATTTATAGCTTCGGAAAGCTTGGATCCTGCCTTGAATTTAGCAACATTCTTGGCTGGAATCTTGATGGTTTTTCCAGATTGAGGATTTCTGCCAGTACGTGCTTCACGCTTGGAAACTGAAAAAGTACCGAAACCTACAAGGGTAACTTTGTCATTTTTCTTTAAGGCATCTGCAATAGCAGCAAGTGTTCCATTCAATGCTTTTTCTGCTGCTGCTTTACTGATGTCGGCGGCCCCTGCAATACTTTCAACTAATTCCTTCTTGTTCATGGATTCCTCCCGGAAAAAAACATTCTTTACCTTCAGGGGCTGATAGTATCGTTCCCCTTCCTCCCAATACTTGATAGTGCTTTAATAGAAGCATTTCGAATTGTCAAAAGAAAAAGAGCATTTTTTAGCAATTTTTTTAACTACTGACTTTTCTACACTCCTTTAAAATCAAGCTGTAACGATTCAGATATTAAAAAATATCATATATGAATCCAGATGATGAATCAAGAAAAAATGAATGCTCCTCAGATAAAATTATTAACTCTTCTTGTGCCCTTGAATTTCCAGAGGAACCTCGGTAAAGCCGAGGTCCTCTAAGAATCGAATCATTTCAAAGCGTAAAGAGAGTACTTCCATCTTCTGAAGATCACTATGCAGAACTTGTATCACAATAGAATCTTGACCAGGTTTTACCCGGCACCCCAGAAAACCCTTTTCCTGAAGGAAATGTTCGGCTAGCTCAATTCGCCTCAGTAAAGGCATAGTGATTTTTTGATCAACTGGTATCCGGGTGGCAAGGCAGGAATTTGAGGGCTGATTCCAATTTGTCAGCCCCACGTGCCGGGCTAGAAGGCGGATATCCTTTTTGTTGAGCTGAGCCTCGGCCAGGGGAGTCTTTACCAATAGCTCCCGAACAGCCTGCAAACCTGGCCGATGCTTATGGAGATCATCGCTGTTGGTGCCATCCAGCAGAATAGAGCAAGGCATGCAATCCCCAGTTTTGCTCGTACAGGCCAAGGATGGCTTAATCTCATGCGCGACAGGGATCACCCCGGAAGAAACGTGAGTTCCCGTTAGAGGCGTCCCAAGGGGACCAAAGGGGACTCGCCTCAGTTCTCTTTGGAAGGCACTATAAATTCTCTTTTTACAGAAATAGCAGCGTTGTTCTGAGTTGGCTACAAATTCACGCCAACGCAGTGGATGGATCTTCACAGCCAGATATGAACAGCGGAGACCATCCGAACCGGTCACCAGTGCCTCGGCCTTGATCTGGTCGGCAAGGGGGATGAGACAGGAGACCGCATGAAGTGCCGTCACATTCTCTGGCCCCAGAGTGTCGCAAGCCACCCGCAAAAGCAGGGAGGAATCCACTCCACCGGAAAAGGCCACTCCCACCATTCGTGGTTCCCGTGGTATTAGAGCATCCCTGCCCGTCGCCACGGCGGCCCTTCCGTAAGTGTGCAGCAGTCCCTGAAGCCGACTCAGTTTATTTTTTAGAGCCTTCTCCACCAATCATGTCCGCGTCAGGCAATAACTGGGCCGGTTGGTTGAGCAGGAATTTGCGATCTCTGATCCATCCTTTCAATGTCTCGGCGATTTCCCTGGCCTTGACCATACTGGACAAGGGGGCGGTGGGCACTTGTTTGCCGTTTACCTCAATGGAGCCTGATTTAAGCTGGGCGTAACTGACCTCACCATAGTTGCGGGCTATGCCATTAGAATAATCATAACCATAGTCTACAACCTGAGTAAAGATTTCTGCGTCAGAGACCCCCGTGTAGGCCGCCATCTTGCTGTTCAGGATAGGAATTGGTATTCCAATGCCAACGGCCATGGTATTGCCATAACCCATAATAGAGACCCCGCGCAGCCATTTGGCGGACATCTGTTTCAGGTCCCCCTGTACCATGATCGTACCGGCTGGCTTGCGGGGCACGCCTCCTTCGGTGCGGGGGACATTGGGATTATGCTGGCTTCCATGCCAAGTGACATAGCCGATGCCGCCTCCAAGGAAAATCCTGGTTCCCATCCCTATGGTCTGGTAGTGGGGATCGTTCAGCAAGGGGCTTAATTCCCCGGCACTGCAGAAGTTGGCATTACGACAATGGGGTTTCAGCATACCCATATAGGTGTAAACGGTCTTGTCGGAGAGATTGACCGCGCAGTTGTAATTCTGGTAGGCGTTTCTCGGATTGCACAACAGGGCATAGGGGAGGTCGGCCAGGGTCACTTCCTTTTGCATCTTGCGGGCCAGATAGCAGTCTGTCCCATAGGCCTTAGCCTCAAGAAAAACCTTTCTGCCAGCCACTAGATCTTCAATCACATGACCACCACCGTAGCGGAATTCGCCGGGATAAATTTTGTTCAGCGGGTCATCCTCTGTCGGTTCCGTGGCTCCGATATAAGCATCGACTGCCGCAAGACCGGCATAGCACGAAACTTTGTTCAACCAGACCTTTGAGGCCTTGATGGTGGGAGTCATCTGGCCAAAATTAAAAAAAGCACCGGAGGAACACATAGGGGAGAAGGTACCGGTAGTTACCACATCGACCTCACGGGCAGCCTGCTCCGGTCCCTTGGCCCGAACTATGTCCACCATCTCTTCGGCGGTCACAACCACTGCTTCACCAGATCTGATCCTGGCGTTAATCTCTTCATATGTCTTTTGGATATTGCTCATGTCTGTTTCGCTCTCAAGAAAATGGCTTTTTGCTGTTTCAGGTGGAAATACCAAATATTATTTTTTCACCAATCTATTTTCGAATAGATTTTGATCTTATCGCAGAGTTCTATCTTATATCAACCTTTTTACAGCTTGACATACTTTTTTCTTTCACCTAGATTCTTTCCTCTGAATTAAATGTTTCGCTGAACTATTCATTACTCAAGATTTATGCACTTCTCAATCATGAACAGGAAAGGCCATGGCAACTGAAAAAAAACTGGATATTGCCCAGGTACGTGAACGCATAGACGCCATAGACAATCAGATTCTCTCCCTTCTCAAGGAGCGAATTGGTTGTGCAAAGGATATTGGCAGGTTGAAAAACGAGAGTAACCGTGCCAAGTGGGATCCCTTGCGTGAACGGCAAATATATGAACGACTGACCCAGATGAACAACGGTGTCTTCCCCGAAACCGCTCTGCGCTCAATCTTTAACGAGATTATCACCAGCTGCCGGCTCTCGCAGAAAAAGATTGCGGTGGCCTACCTGGGGCCGGAGGCCACTTTTACCCATCTGGCAGGGGTGAAGTATTTTGGTCATTCCGCTACTTTTGAGCCCATGGAGTCGATCGATGATGTTTTCTCCGAGGTGGAGAAAAATCGAACACACTATGGCATTGTCCCGGTGGAAAATTCTATAGAGGGTTCGATCTTTAACACCCTTGATTCATTTATGAAGTACAAGGTGAAAATTTGTGGGGAGGTGTTGTTGGAGATCAGTCATAATCTGGTCTGCCGCTCAGGCAACATTGAGGATATTCAGACCGTAGCCTCACATGCCCAGCCTCTGGCCCAGTGCCGGGAGTGGTTGCGAAAGCACCTGCCACAGACGCCAACCTTGCCGGTTTTTTCCACAGGAGTTGCCGCCCAGATGGCCGCCAATAATCCTAATATCGGGGCCATTGCCTCGTCTCTTGCCATCAAGACCTATGACCTGCAGGTGGTGGTGAAGGGGATTGAGGATTACCGGGGCAATACCACCCGTTTTCTGGTGATTGGCGATCATTCGCCCTCACCCAGCGGTGCCGATCGTACCTCTTTGCTCCTGGGTCTCATGGATCGCCCCGGGGCCTTGAATGAGGTGTTGACTATTCTCTCGGAGGAAGATATCAATCTGGCCAAGATCGAGTCTCGTCCAATCAAGGGGAAACAGTGGAAGTACCAGTTCTTCCTTGATATGATGGGGCACATTGAAGACGAGAAGATCAAGAGGGGCTGTGATCGCCTAAGGGAGATCTGTTCGTATTATGAATGGCTCGGTTCCTATCCCTGTTATGAGAGTTTAGCCACCGATGCGTGACATCTGGCCCTGACAGTTGACCTGGCTGGATCCGGCCAGGTCATCCTGCAGGGTATGCCCTTTTGGTTTGTTCAGGATGGTCTGCTGGATCGCCTTCTGGATATCATGGTCAGTACCGCCCTGGCGAAGCAATATTTTCAGATCGGTTTCATGGTTATGCAGCAGGCAGGCCCGCAGTCTTCCCTCTGAGGTCAGGCGCAAACGGTTGCACTTGTCACAGAAATGGTGGCTGATGGGGCTGATAAAACCGATTTTACCCGTTTGACCATTCGATGTGGTCAAACGATAGACCCTTGCCGGTCCATCCAGCCGGGAGCCAGGTGATGCTTCCAAAATTCCCTGAGTCGAAATTATCTCTTTGAGTTCGCTAGCTGCAATAAACCGTGTCTTGTCCCAACTATCCTTATTGCCAATGGGCATAAATTCGATGAAGCGTACCTGAATGGGGCGCTGGGTCGCAAGTCGCGCAAAATCGGCAAACTCATCATCATTGATGCCCTTCATGGCCACTATGTTGAGCTTGACATTAAACCCCAGTTCGCAGGCCGTCTGAATCCCCTGCCATACCTGATCAAAGAGATCGGCCCCGGTGATGGCTTGAAAACGTTCGCGCTTCATACTGTCCAGTGAAATGTTCAGATTTCTGATTCCGGCAGCATAGAGATCCTTTGCTTTTTCATGGAGCAGGACGCCGTTGGTGGTCAGACGGATTTCTTCAAGACCGTTTATCTCAGCAAGATTACGGATAAAATCCATAACTCCTTTTCTGACCAGAGGCTCGCCTCCGGTCAGGCGCAGTTTATTCATCCCCATACCAACAGCAATACCGACAATTCGAAGCAGTTCTTCAAAACTGAGCAGATCCGCGCATTTTACGAGAGAGGAAGATGGCATGCAGTAGAGACAACGCAGATTGCAGCGATCGGTGATGGAGAGGCGCAGATAGGAGATCGTCCGCGAATATTGATCTACAAGTTGTTCTTTGTTTCTATTTTCTTTTGATGAATTCATGACGAAAAAAATCCTGTTACGGGTGAACGTTGACATTTTTTCTAAAAAGGATCATATGGATAAAGAAACAATTATTACCCTGAATGCTCTGCTTCTGCCAAGAGTTATTCGACTTTTTTCCTTAAAGAATTCATGCCATGCTCACCCTTGGAATAGAAACCTCATGCGATGATACGGCCGCTGCTGTTCTCAAAGACAACGACACCTTGCTCTCCAGCGTCCTGAGCAGCCAGGATCAGATCCACACCCGTTTTGGCGGGGTAGTACCGGAACTTGCATCCCGCAAACATCTGGAAGCCATCGTGCCCATTGTCCAGGAGGCTCTGGATCGGGCCGGTGTAACTCTCCAGGAGATCGATCAGATCGCGGTTACTCAAGGGCCAGGGCTGATCGGTTCGCTGCTTGTAGGCTTTTGCTACGCCAAGGCAATTTCTTATGTTACCAAAATTCCCTATATCGGTGTTGATCATATGGCAGGGCATTTGCTGGCAATATTTCTGGAAGAGGATAAACCTGATTTCCCCTATATTGCCCTCATTGTCTCCGGCGGGACCAGCTCGATCTATCTGGCGCAGAGTCATACCTCCTTTTCGTTACTGGGCAGGACCCGAGATGATGCCGCAGGCGAGGCCTTTGACAAGGTGGCAAAACTCCTTGGTTTGCCCTATCCTGGTGGACCACATGTTTCTGCAGAGGCCAGAGCTGGTAACAGTGCCGCCATCAAATTCCCCAGAGCTTGGCTTGGCCGCTCTTTATCCTTCCCTGGATGTCATATTTCCACTGGGGCGAGCCCTGTCGCGCGTGATACTGTACCATCCTCCGGCATCGAAGATGAATCGCTTGATTTCAGTTTTTCCGGCCTGAAGACGGCGGTCCTCAATCATTGCAATCAGTCCAGACAGAAAGATCTTCCCCTGCAAATCCCGGATGTCTGTGCCTCATTCCAGGAGGCCATTGTTGATGTTCTGGTGGAGAAGACCTTGCTCGCTGCAAGACAGCATAATATCCAGACCATTGTTATGGGTGGCGGGGTTTCAGCAAATCCCAGACTTCGTCAATCTATGCTCGAGCGTTGTCAGCAGGAAAACAAGGCTCTCTTTGTCCCTCGTCCCTCTTTTTGTACGGACAATGGAGCAATGATTGCTCTGGCCGGTTTCTATTATGCCCGGAAATCACTGCCGGGCTCTTATGATCAGGACGTTTATTCGCGTTCTCAACTTTAGGATACAGACGAGAAGATGGATCTGAAACGAATCGCCAGGTATTATTATTTAAAATTTATGCGACTGAAAGGGGATCCTCAATCCTTGGCCTTTGGTACCGCCATTGGTGTTTTTATTGGTGTAACTCCTACCATGCCCCTGCATACCATACTCATTATTCTGATTACTGTTGTGACCAGAACCTCAACCATTGCAGCCTTGCTGGGAAGTCTTATGGTCTGCAATCCGATAACCTATGTTCCCCAGTATTATCTCGCCACGATTATTGGCAATGTCCTTACCCCATATCAACTCTCCTGGGCCCGGATAAAAGAGGTGTTGGAAATCCTGCTTCATCATCCTGGCTTGCAGAAATCATTGGAAGCTCTTTTCGGCCTTGGCTATGAAGCGGCCATTGTCCTTGTCGTCGGGGGGATTGTTCTGGCGCTTCCCTTTGCTATTGTCAGTTATTTCATTTCCCTGCGTCTTTTTGTCAAAATAAGACAGAAACGGAGCCAGAGGCATCTTCTGAATTAGGTTGCTAAAGGTGAGAGACCAGAGCAAGTGGTACAGGCCTTTTGTTGTTGGTATCAGTCTCTTGTAGAGTTTACTTTCTCCAGCCTATCTTCTTTATCCCCAGAACGAATGAACTAACAAGGCATAATTAATAGGAAATGCCTTGTGCCTGTCCCACTTCACCTTGTCTCATTTTTTTCCTTTACACGTACTTTGCTGCGATGATACCATCAAATGTATTTGATAAATTCTTCATTAAAAATGAACAAAGTAACAAGACAACCCTGATGATAACCATCCACAGGTGAACTTCATTGCATCTTCGTGTTTCACGTCCATGTATCATCCTGAGACGTCTGCTGTTATGCGGATTTTTCTGTCTCTTCTTCCTCCTTCCAGCGCTTGCCTGCGGTAGTGATTCCATCCCTGTAAAAATAGGCGTGCTGGCCAAACGTGGCAGTTCACATGCTGTACAACAATGGACGGCCATGGCTGAATATCTGAGCGCCGCCATTCCGCAATACACATTTAGCATCGAACCCCTTGATTTTGAACACGTTCGTTTGGCCGTGAAAGAAGATAGTATCGATTTCCTGCTGACTAACAGCGCCTACTATGTGGAATTGGAGTGCGATTATGGCATCAGCCGGATCGTCACCATGAAAAATTTATTAAACAACAACCCCAAGAGTATCTTCGGCGGGGTGATCTTCACCCATACGGACAGGGAAGACATTAATGCCTTGAAAGATCTGCACGGTAAATCCTTCAAGGCTGTTGATCGGGATTCTTTGGGCGGCTGGCTTACAGCCCTGAGGGAATTGATGGATCAGGGACTTGTCCCGGAAAAGGATTTCCAACCACTCTCTTTTGTCGGTACCCACGATGCAGTGGTCCTTGCTGTTCTTAATGGTCAGGCTGATGCCGGCACCGTGCGCACAGACACTCTAGAGAGGATGGCCCAGGAAGGAAAAATCAATCTTGATTCCGTGAAGATTCTCAATGCCCAGTCACCCAAGGCCGATTTCAGTTATCTGCACAGTACCAGACTTTATCCGGAATGGCCTTTTGCCAAGTGCCGGCATACCCCGGAAAAACTTGCAGAAGAAGTCGCTATTGCTCTGCTGCGCATGCAGCCAGATAGTAAGGCTGCCAAGGTTGCCCATATCGGTGGCTGGACTGTACCTCTTGATTATCAACCGGTGCACGCTCTGTTACAGGAGTTGCATCTTGGTCCCTATGCTCATCACAAAGGGAAGATCCTTCTGGTTGATATCATTGAACAGCATCGCCTCGAGGTCTTACTGATCAGTATCCTTTTCTGTCTTCTGGCCCTGGCAGTCATCTTTACTGTGCGTATCAATCAAAAATTGCGTTCAGCTCGTAATAAAATTGTTATGCAACTTGAGCAGGTACAGACAGCGAATAGGGCTCAGGAAACCTCGGAACAAACCTATCGGGAAATTTTTCACGGCTCGAATGAGGCTATTTTTGTCCATGATTTGAAAACCGGCGCCATTCTTGATGTGAACAAGTCTATGTGTGAAATGTACGGTTGCAGCAGAGATGAAGCGCTGGCAAGTACACTGGCCGATTTCAGCGTCAATGTCCCTCCCTTCACTATGCTGGAGGCCAGTTCCCTGATGAGGCAAGCGCGCGATGACGGCCCGCAAACCTTCGAGTGGCTTGCCAAACGAAAAGATGGTGAGGTGTTCTGGGGTGAGGTGAATCTGAAAAAGGCGACTATCGGTGGGGAGGAACGTATTCTTGCTGTTGTTCAGGATATAAGTGTCAGGAAAAAGTATGAGGAAGAACTTGGTAAGTACCGACGGCATCTGGAAGATCTTGTGGCGAGCAGAACAGCGTCTTTGAGTAAAAGCGAGACAAACCTGGCCGCTGCCCAGCGCATTGCCCGACTGGGTAGCTGGGAGTGGACGATCCCCGAAAATTCCCTTTGGTGGTCACAAGAGGTGTATCGGATTTTCGGCGTTGACCCGGAGACATTCAACGTATCGTATAAAGCGTTTCTCAAAAAGGTACCATCTGAAGATCGTAAGAGGTTGGAGATGGTTCTCAGCGAAGCACTGGCCGGGAAAAGGCGGTACAGCATTGAACACCGCATTCTGCTTCCTGACGGCAGTGAAAGGATTGTTCATGAAGAGGGGGAATTTTCATATGATGTCGAAGGGTTGCCACTGAAAATGGTGGGTACGGTCCAGGATATCACAGAACGCAAGCGCCTTGAACAAGAACATTCCCGGTTGATCAAGGCCATTGAACAGACCGGCGATTCCATTCTTATCACCGACAAAGGTGGTAGTATCCAGTATGTGAATCCCGCCTTTGAAAAAATTACCGGATATACCAAGGAGGAAGCGATTGGTGAAACACCGCGTATTCTGCAGAGCGGTCAGCATGACAGCACCTTTTATAGGAAAATGTGGAAAGTCCTTGCCAGTGGCAGGGTCTGGACCGGCCATTTGGTCAATAAAAAGAAGAACGGTACCATTTTTGAAGAGGAAGCCACTATCACGCCGATTTTTGACGGGGGAGGAAAAATTGTCAACTACCTTGCCGTCAAACGGGACGTCAGTGAACGGCTGGAGATTGAGAGACAGCTCCAACAGGCCCAGAAACTTGAGGCTGTAGGTACACTTGCTGGTGGTATCGCTCATGACTTTAATAACATACTCACAGCCATCCTCGGCTATGGAGAACTGCTTCTTATGGAGCTCCCGGAGGGAAGCCCGAGCCAAAAAAAACAGAAGGCGGTGATGGAGGCCGCCAAGCGCGCCGCAGAACTCGTCAAGCAAATCCTTGCCTTCAGCCGCAAGACCGAACATGAGCTGCAGCCGTTGCGTATGCAGTTTGTCGTCAAAGAAGTGCTCAAGCTCCTGCGTGCCTCTATCCCTTCCACCATTGAATTCAGGCAGGAGATTGATCCGGAGTGCGGGCCGGTTTTTGCCGATCCCACCCAGATTCATCAGATCGTCATGAACCTTTGCACTAATGCTTATCATGCCATGCGGGAGACAGGCGGTGTTCTCGCTGTATCCTTGACTTCAGTGTATCTGGGGACTGGCGAGTTGCAGAATAAGATCTCCTTGCAGCCAGGGAACTATGTCCGTCTTGAAGTGAGTGACACCGGTCAAGGCATGGAAAAAAACGTCTTGAGCAGGATTTTTGAACCCTATTTCACTACCAAGGTCAAAGGCGAGGGAACCGGACTTGGCCTGTCGCTGGTTCACGGGATTGTTAAGAATATGGGCGGTGAGATGACGGTCTACAGCGAAGTCGGAGTCGGAACCACCTTCCATCTCTACCTCCCTCAGATAGAGGCAGAGATAAAACACGAGGAGGCTGCCGCAGTAATTCCTTGCGGGAACGAACATATTCTGGTGGTGGATGACGAACAAACGATCTTGGAGATGGAACAGGCAATTCTGGAAAGTCTTGGCTATACAATTACCGCTTTTACCAGCAGTGTCGAGGCCCTGGAGGAATTTCTGCTGGCTCCGCAGAAATTTGATTTGGTGATCACCGACATGACTATGCCGCATCTGACCGGTGCCGATCTCAGCCGGGAGATGCTGGCTGCCCGTCCGGATTTACCTATTATTCTTTACACGGGCTACAGTGCAATCCTGAGCAAGGAAGAGGCGCTTTCTCTCGGGATCAAGGCCTTTGTCATGAAGCCGGTTACGAGAGATGGTCTGGCCCGGGTCGTCAGAGAGGTCATTGACGCTGACCGATAATTCCCTGGTTCTCCTGGGACTTTTACTTTGCTGGAGACGCCGGAGTTTGATGAATCTTGCGGTCAGTTTCTCTTGTGGCAGAAAAGACAGCGGTATTTGGGGGGGTGGCTTTCAGGAAGAGGGGCAACTCCTTCCGGGGAATGACATTCGGTGCAGAATTTTTCTGCCTCTTTCTTCGGCATGTTCTGGAATCGGATGTGATCAGGATCCTTGGGAAGTTTGGCCGTGCTCTCTCCAGGGGCGTTGAACAGGAAAAAAAGAATAGCGCCACAGGAGAGGACAAAGGCGATATTCAGAAGCACGGAGTTTGTTTTTTTGTCTGATTTCTGAGGCATGGCTAGGATATGATTACTGAAGAGTTAATGAAGAATGAGGCTTATTCTAAACTGCCATTTCAAGTTTGCTGAATTTGATTAAACCACATCGCAACCCGAGAGTCACGCATTCTCCGGCAATGATGTTGAAAGTGGGACTGGCGCTCGTCCAATCTGCCATGCGGCTATGCAGGCGGTGTTTTCGGAGGAGACTCTCCATCACCTTGGTGCTGTGTTCACGATCAATGATGGTGCGGGCCGTCTCTTCTCCGGAAATGATGGCCGGGTAGATACCCTCGCCGGTGAGGCCCGAGGCCAGACCTGCTGCATCGCCAATGAGAAAGGTCCTGCCGAATTTCCACCCCTGATAATCGTAATTAATATATCCAGCCCTGGCCTGTTCCTTCTCAAGGAGAAATCCCTGAGTTCCGGCCCAGGCAATCAGACTCTTTTTCAGTTGCTGTGCAGGCATGACGCTCTCGGGAACATAAGCGCCGATAGAGACTGTGTCGCCATGGGGAAAGATCCATCCATACCCGTTCCTGAAAAAATGGCTATTCATATGCCACTCCATTTGCTGCAGATCACCGCTGATTTGGTAGTTGATTCCGAAACCTATTCTGCCACTCATAAGTCCCAGTTGTTTACGGACCAGCGAATTTGAGCCGTCTGCCCCGACCAGGTAGTCAAAAGTGATCTCTTGCTGTTTCCTGTCTTCATTCTGCTCGATGATTAGTGACTGCCCTTTGATCTCCCTTACCTGCCAGCCGCTCATAATCTCAGCCCCTGCCTCCAGAGCGCATTTTGCCATATAATTGCCAAGTTTGACTCTGTTGACGGTGGCGATGATGGGCGTCGGTTCTTCGATGCGTACCTTTTGGAATCGGGTGATGATGTGCTGCACTGGAAAAGACTTTTCAGCAAGATCCTGCGGCACTCGGCTGATCAGACCCCCCCAAGTGATCCCTCCGGCGCACACTTTGGCCCCTATAGTCTTTTTTCGTTCAATAACCAGGGGCAGGATGCCTTGTTCAGCAAGAATCCTGGCACAGGCAAGACCTCCGGGGCCTGCACCGACTATGACTGTGTGGAAGTGCATGGCTGTTATTCGACGTCCAGATCCATGGGAAGGGATTTGCGCAGTCGTAGTGGCTCAATTCTCTTG
This sequence comes from Desulfocapsaceae bacterium, assembly GCA_028697885.1. Taxonomy (GTDB): domain Bacteria; phylum Desulfobacterota; class Desulfobulbia; order Desulfobulbales; family Desulfocapsaceae; genus UBA2270. The sequence goes on along the minus strand of JAQVER010000027.1, from coordinate 8,614 downwards.
GCGCGCAGTCGCATGTTGAGCATTTCCACAAAGACTGAGAAAGCCATGGCAAAGTAGATATAGCCTTTGGGGATGTGCAGGGTGAATCCTTCACCAATCAGGGCCATGCCCACCAGTAATAGAAAACTGAGGGCCAGAACCTTAATGGTCGGGTGGAGTTCAACAAAGTTGGAGATGGTTTCAGCCAGAAAAAGCATCACTCCTACGGCGATGACAATGGCTGCGATCATTATTGCCAGTTGGTTTGAAAGTCCTACTGCAGTAATTACAGAGTCCAGCGAGAAGACGATATCAAGGACCATGATCTGGACGATGGTGGGCCAGAAGGAGGCATATTTTTTATGGATGGAATGTTCCTCAAGGACCTCTCCTTCCAGGCTTTCATGGATCTCCATGGTGCTTTTGGCAAGCAGGAACAGGCCGCCGCCGATCAGGATCAGGTCACGACCGGATATTCCATGTCCAAAGAGGGTTACAAAGGGATGGGTCAAGCGCATAATCAAGGTAATGGAAAAAAGAAGGCCGATCCGGGTGAGCATGGCCATGGCCAGACCGATGGTTCTCCCTCTGGATTGCTGGCTTTTAGGAAGATGTCCGACCAGGATGGCAATGAAGATAATATTATCGACCCCGAGGACAATTTCGAGCGCGGTCAGGGTGACAAGGGCCATCCAGATTTCAGGTGAAGCGAGCCATTCCATTATATTTTTCCTTGATACGAGTTTATGGTGTCTGCCTTTTTGGGTGCTGTTAAGAAATATTTATTACAATTTCAGCTATTTCTTTACGGTCCTTTGTGCCATCCATCTCATAAAAATGAAATAATTATTTTGGAACGACGGCCTGTTTAACCAGAAGGCGATCCAGTTGGTTGGCAAAGGATTGGCGATTTTTCTGGCTCAATGGTGCCGGCCCGCCGGTGTTGATGCCGCTTTCCCGCAGCTCGGTCATAAAATCCCTGGCTGAGAGTCGCTCGGCGATATTTTCATCCTGCAGCATTTCTCCCCGTTGACTGAGGACCAAAGCTCCCTTGCCAACCACTGCCGAGGCCAAAGGAATATCATCGGTAATAATCAGATCACCGGGCTGTGCCAGATCAATAATGCGGATATCCGCCGCATTGAGCCCTGATTGGACCTGGATCTTTTTGATATGCGAAGATGACGGAATTGTCAGGGGGCGATCAGCTACCAGGGTCATCTGGGTTCTGGTCCTTTCCGCTGCCCGGTAGAGGATGTCCTTGATGATTCCAGGGCAGGAATCGGCGTCTACCAGAATATGCATTTATGAAATTCCTGATTAAGATGTGTTGATGGTTGTTATCCCTCTTACTTGAGGAGAAGGGGGAGGGGATCAATAAAAATAACCTTGGTACTGGTGCTCATCTTCTCCCAGTTGAGCTCTTCCACATGCTGTTCCTCGTCTATCCAGGCACAACTGATATGAAGATGAGCGGGAACTGAACTCATTTCAGGAGGAGGGCTTATCGTCCCCACTATTTGTCCCTTGCTGATGAAAGAGGAACAGACCAGCCCGGTGCTGGCTTGCCCCTCGAGCTCACTTTCTGTGCAAGGTCTGGGAGGGCAGGGCAGGGAGGCCTCAGTGTCCTGTGTGTCCGGGATGGCACAAATGTGGCCATAGAGTGTGTGCAGAACACTATTTCTCCACCGTATCCTCGGATGTCGAATATAGAGGGTTTCTCCCAAAAAATCACGATGAAAATGAACAAGCTCACCTGCCAGCATGGCCGGGATCAGCATCTGCGGTAAGACAGTGCTGGTATCCGTGTCCAGGTGTTGCATTAGATAGATATCGATGCCTTCATGGGGATGTGGCCGCAGGGCAGGGATGTTCCGGTGCCGTACTTCTCTCCCTGAATGGGTGCAGAACGACATTTTGGGGGAGTTCCACCATTGCAGGGTATCATTGAATAACATGCCTGGCAGGAATTGAAAATGCGAGATTTGGTCCAGTTTGTTCAGCTTGACAAAGAGATGGAAAAAAGAGTCTGGCGATACGGGGAGTCTCATATCACGTCCGTTTGCATGCGCCGGTAATTCTGCGGGGGCATGTTCTGAGGGAGAATCAGGCAAGATTAGTTCCCGGAATCGCCAAATGGTCGTTCATCTGAAACTTTACTGGCGGTATGACATGAAATTGCATCGACTCATCGGAAAAATTGTACAAGGACTGCAGAACAAGAATTTTAAACAACAAAACAACATCAAAGCCTTTGGCTCCGATATTCGATTTTTCCTCTTTCATTCTGACCTATTCAAAAGCTGGACGAAACAACTCTCAATCAATAGTCTCATTAATTTTGCTCAACGGATCACCCGCCTGGTCTATAGGATGAAGGCGGTTGTCAAGATCGAGAAATCCAAGCTGAATCATGTCGGGCTTCATGGTCTCGCTATTAATTTTGTTGAGTTCCCGTTAAAAATAACACAATATCTTGAGTTTGTTAATATGATTATGCAATTTCAGAGGTGAACCCACGTTGGATTTTTCAAGGAACCTGTCCAAGGTGAATTCTGTTCGACTCTTGTAATTTCTCTCATCACGTGGCAGAGAACATGACCGGGCAATAGTGTCCTTGCCCGGTGTGGATCAGGCGGCCACTTCTTCCGCCGGGATTAAAAAGAAGCTGAAAGAGCAGCGGAAGAAGCCGGCTTGATCCATGAGGAGGTCGAGGGGCAGGGTGGCCAGATCGTCAACCGTGGGGTCGATATCGGGGTCTCGTTCCATGGACATGATCTTGAGATAGGTTTGACATTCGTCGCAGGTCTCTGCCTTGATTGCGCCCGAGTCCCCTTCGATCCCGTGGTAGGCGATCTCTTTGGTTGACTGGCAGTTGCTGCATTTGACCCGAACCATATGCCATTCGGCGGCGCACAGCGAACAGTGCAGATAACGCTGTCCGTTTTCGATTCCGCCGCTGTGGACGATGCTTGCAAGCGGCGGGGAGGAGCAGACCGGACAGAAGGTTGGCGCGGCGCTGCCTGCGAAGGATTCCCGGCCAAGAGACGTGGCCATGTGCACCCAGTACACCTGCAGCGCGGCCCCGACCAGGGGCGCCGCCGCCAGATCCATCCCCGCATAGTTGCCTGTGAGCAGGCCATCCGCCATGGCTTCAAATGCCGGCCCGCCTCCTGCCAGCAGGCGATCCAGGCTGTCAGCCGTCGCCGGTTCTGCTGTATCGCGCACCTTTTCGATCATTATCCGCAGCACCTCATGCCAACTGGGGTCACGCCGCCAGTTCTGCACCGCAAGCGGCGGGATGCCTTGCTGGCGGCAGATGTGCAGCCGGTTTGCATCCGGCAGTGCGGTCTTGTCATAGCCGTTCAGGCTTTCCTGCTGGGCCCGGGCTACCCCGGCCATGAACAGGAGATAGTTCTTCAGGGGATGGTCCTTGGCCAGGGCCTGGCACCGTTTCTCCCGCCTGGCGAATATGGTTTTCCGCTCAGGGAGCCGCAGCCAGGGGGCTTTTCCGGCCAACGGCTCGATCTCGCCGGGTTGAATAATGGTGGTCGCCATTACTTGCTCCCCCTGGACATCTCTTTATACCAGCCGGGATAATGGTGTTTGGCCCAGGCCGCTGTCACGGTCCCGCGCGTCATGCCGCGAATGGCCCCTCGTGTCCAGTAGGCCGCGTAGATATGGACAATAATCGCGGTAATCGTGACAAACCCGGCAACGCCGTGGGCCACCACCGCCAGCCGCACCAGACCTATGGAAAACCTCGGCGCAAAGTAAGGCTGCCAGATGACGATCCCGGTAAGGAACAGCACGGCAATCATGAGCAGCAGGGTACGAAACAGGTACTTTTGGCCGAGGTTATAGCGGCCGATATCAGGCATCTTGACGGGACGCATCAGCATAATATCCAGCGCTTGTTTCTGCCATTGCCGGTCGGCGTCGGTGACCCGGTTGTATTGCCATTCTTTTGATGCCAGCATAAAAAAGGCCGCCAGCAGGATGACGCCGATAAAAGGATGCAGGACCTTCGCCCAGGGGCCGCCGCCGAAAAGGCTGCTCAGAAAAAAGAACGCCGGGTGGAAAAAGGCCAGCCCGCTGAGGGTTGCCAGGATGAATACAATGGCGACAAACCAGTGGTTTGCCCGAACCCCGGGGGTATGGCGTAGTATCAAACCAGATTTATTATTCATGGTGACTCCTTGATAAGTCGAGCAGATATGACGCGGACGGGCCAGGCCGTCCGCCGTCGCATCCTACTTTTCGGTTTCATCCTCTTCCGTTTCGTTTGGTCCGACGGTTACATAGTGCATGATACCGGTCAGAACCGCCACCCCAAGACCGTAGCTCATCAACGGCTTGGCAATTCCCTTCCAGAAAACGACCAGCGGGCTGATCTGCGGGTCCTTGACCAGTCCGCTGTACAGCTCCGGCTTATCGGCATGCTGCAGCACATACATTACATGGGTGCCGCCGACGCCCTCCGGGTTGTATAATCCGGCGTTCTGGTAGCCGCGTTCCTTGAGGTCGGCGATGCGTCCTTCGGCGTGGATGATCATCTCCTTTTTGCTGCCGAACATGATGGCCCCGGTGGGGCAGGTCTTGGCGCAGGCCGGTTCCAGGCCGGCTCCGATGCGGTCGGAGCAGAGGGTGCATTTATACGCCTTGTGGTCCTTCGGCGACAGCCTCGGGATGTTGAAAGGACAGCCGGTGATACAGTAGCCGCAACCGGTGCAGTTTTCCTGCTGGAAGTCGACAATGCCGTTTGTATGCTGGATAATGGCCCCGGGAGCGGGGCATGCCTTCAGGCAACCGGGATCGGCGCAGTGCATGCAGCCGTCCTTGCGGATCAGCCACTCCAGCTTGCCGTTCTCCGCCTCCACCTCCGAGAAGCGCATGACGGTCCAGGATCCGGCCGACAGATCTGGGGGGTTATCATAAACACCTTTGCAGGTGCCGACCTCATCGCGGATGTCGTTCCATTCCATGCATGCCGCCTGACACGCCTTACAACCTATGCATTTGGAGATGTCAATGAGCTTGGCCACCTCCACACTATGCCGCACGCCGGGGGATGGGGTGGTGGTGGCGGAGCGGCGTTCGATGTTCAATGATTGCTGTACCATGGTCCGCCTCCTTATGCCTTCTCTATGTTAACAAGAAATGCCTTGAATTCAGGGGTCTGCGCCGTTGCGTCACCGACATAGGGCGTCAGGGTGTTGGTCAGATAGCCGTTTTTGGCCACGCCCAAGAACCCCCAGTGGATCGGGATGCCGATGGTGTGGACCTTGCGGCCGTCCACATCAAGGGCCTTGATCCGTTTGGTTACCACGGCCACGGCCTTGATGAACCCCCGGTTGCTGCTCACGGTCACCTTGGCACCGGAAGAGATGCCTTTCTCCTTGGCCAGCTCTTCACCGATCTCGACGAACTGTTCCGGCTGCAGGATGGCGTTGATTTTTGAATGTTTGGTCCAATAGTGGTAATGCTCGGTGAGACGGTAGGTGGTCCCCACATAGGGGAATTTGTCCGGCTTGCCGAAGGCATCGATGTCGCCCATGAAAATCCGCACCGCCGGATTGGATTTGCTTTCCGGAGTATCGGGATGCATCGGGTTTTTGGCAAGCGGCGACTCAAACGGTTCATAGTGTTCCGGGAATGGGCCGTCCTTCATCTTGTTCAGCGCGAACAGACGGCCTACGCCTTCGGGCTGCATGATAAAGGGCATGACCATCTCATCGGGCCTGGCATCGGGGCGCATGTCGGGGATATCGTTGCCGACCCATTTGCTGCCGTTCCATTTGATGACCATTCGTGACGGATCCCACGGCTTACCGGCCAGATTGCATGAAGCGCGGTTGTAGAGAATCCGGCGGTTGGCAGGCCAGGAAAAGCCCCAGTTGAGGGTCTGGCCGAGGCCGGACGGATCGCTGTTGTCCCGCCGGGCGGCCAGGTTTCCGGCCGGTGACCACATGCCGCCGTAGAGCCAGTTGCCGCACGCGGTCGTGCCGTCATCGCGCAACTGCCCGAATCCGGTCAACTGTGCCTCATCACCGACCAGGGACCGGCCGGAGATCTCGCGCGCCAGTTCTTCCGACGACGGCAGATCCTGAATATGGTACGGCCAGGAAAGCTGCAGGACCGGCTCGGGGGAGACACCGCCTTCCTTGGCATACATCTCCCGCAGCTTGACGAAGATGCCGGCGACAATGGCCACATCTCCTTTGGACTCACCTGGTCCGTCGGCCGCCTTCCAGTGCCACTGGATAACCCGGCCGGAATTGGTATACGATCCTTCTTCTTCGGCAAATAAGGTCGAGGGCAGACGAAAGACCTCGGTCTGGATAGCGGCGGGGTCGACATCGTTGAGCTCACCGTGATTTTTCCAGAATTCGGAGGTCTCGGTGGTCAGCGGGTCGATTGTCACCAGATATTTTAAGTTGGCCAGCGCGATGCTCACCTTTTTCTTGTTGGCCACAGCGGCAAGAGGATTGTAGCCCTGACAGAAGAAACCGGTAACCTTCCCCTGGTACATGCGCTCAAAAATGGCCAGGGCATCGGACGGCCCTTCGAGTTTGGGCAGCCAGTCATAGCCGAAATCGTTTTCCTGGGTCGCGGCCTGGCCGTACCAGGCCTTCATCAGGCTGACAAAAAACTTGGGATAATTGCTCCAGTAATTCATCTGGCCCGGGCGCAGGGGTTTGGGAGTCCACTTCTTGACGTAATCCCCGAAGGTCGCATCCTGTTCGGTGGGCAGCGTCATGTAGCCCGGCAGCTTTTCGCCGAACAGACACATATCGGTGATCCCCTGGACATTGGAGTGGCCGCGCAGGGCATTGATGCCGCCGCCGGCGACGCCGATATTGCCGAGCAGGAGCTGGATCATGGCCATGCAGCGGATGTTCTCAGAACCCACCGAATGCTGGGTCCATCCCAGGGCATACATGCTGGTCATCACCCGGTCGGGCACCGCCGTGGAGGCAATCATCTCGCAGACCGTCAGAAACTGCTTCTCGGGCGTCCCGGTGATTTTGCTGACCAGCTCCGGGGTGTAGCGCGAGAAATGCTTCTTCATCAGTTGAAAGACGCAGTTGGGATCCTGCATGGTCTCATCAACGATGGCATAGCCGTCATCACCCAGCTGATACGACCAGGTCTCGGTATCGTATTTGCGGTGTTCCGCGTCATAGCCGGAAAACATCCCGTCCTTGAACGAGAAGGCCGGATTGACGAGATAGGTCGCGTTGGTATAGGCCTTTACGTATTCGTGGAGGATCTTGTTGTTGGTGACGAGGTAGTTGATCACCCCGCCGAGGAAGGCGATGTCGGTGCCTGAACGGAGGGGGGCATAATAATCGGCCACGGCCGCCGAGCGGGTGAAGCGGGGGTCGACCACGACCAGCTTGGCCTTGCGGTGCGCCTTGGCTTCGGTAACCCACTTGAAGCCGCAGGGGTGGGCCTCGGCGGCGTTACCGCCCATGACAAGAATCAAATCGGCGTTCTTGATGTCGACCCAATGGTTCGTCATCGCGCCTCGTCCAAATGTAGGGGCCAAACTGGCCACCGTTGGAGAGTGTCAGATACGGGCCTGGGTATCGATGGTGACCACGCCCAAGCTGCGCAGCACCTTGTGCGAGATGTAGCCGACCTCGTTGATCGAGGAGGAGCTGGCCAGGACGCCGACCGTGGGCCAGCGGTTGACCTTCAGACCCGCGCTGTTTTCGGTGACGAAATTTTCGTCGCGGTCGGCCTTCATGTGTTTGGCGATGCGGGTGAATGCTTCGTCCCAGGAGATCCGTTTCCATCCATTTGAGCCGGGTTCGCGTACCTCAGGATAGTTGAGCCGGTTCGGACTTTGGATCATGTCGAGCAGGCCGGCGCCTTTCGGGCACAGCGTACCGCGGTTGACCGGATTGTCAGGGTCGCCCTCGATATGGATGATCTCGGAACGCGCGTTTTTGGCTCTGTCCCCCATGCTGTAGATCAAAAGACCGCAGCTCACCGAGCAATACGGACAGGTGCTGCGCGTCTCGGTGGCCCGCGTCAGTTTGAAGCTGTTCGTCTGGGCCAGGACCTCGCCGGGCGAATAGCCCATCAGACCGAGGCTGGAGCCGCCCAACCCGGCGGCGCAAATTTTACAGAACTGCCGTCTCGTCACTTGCATGCTTTTCTCCTCATGGATCAGGATAACAATGGGACTTGCCAGAATTCTTTCAGGATGTGCGGACTGGCGCGCATCCTCTGCCCACACGTGTCATTTATCAAATTCTTGCCGTCATGGGACTTGCTTGCCCTTGGGTACAACTATTTTTCAACGTTCTCTGTCTCTCTTCCTGCTTGCCTGTGGCTCATCCGGAGAACCTCTCCGGAACCGGGAAATACCCCCCCCCTACCGATCGGTAAGCCCTGTGGGCGGTGCCATGAATTCCGGCCCGACCGGTTGCCTGATCGTTTCCGCCAGAATTGAATCAACCGCCGAAAGTGTTGCAAGATCCATTGACCAGCCCATGGTTTCATCAACAGGATCCATTTGTGAAGGCTTGCGGGCGCCCCAGATTGCTATGGGGATTCCTTTTTCAAAAACCCATCTCAGGCTAAAAGCCATGATCGACCGGTTGTATCGCTTGGCAGCCAGCCG
>JAQVER010000116.1 GCA_028697885.1 Desulfocapsaceae bacterium | reverse complement strand
CCGCAGTGAACGGGCTATCCGTCTTTTATCACTGCCGGAGCCAGAGGAAGAGAGCCTCTCCCCCGGCATTGTGATGATCCAGGTGGACGGACTTTCCCACAGTCAGCTCAAGCAGGCCCTGAAAAAGAAAAAGATGCCCTTTGTCCGTCGCTTGCTGAAGAAAGAGCGTTATCATCTTCATTCTCTTTATTCCGGATTACCATCCAGTACCCCGGCAGTGCAGGCGGAACTTTTTTATGGGGTGCGGGGAGCGGTACCCGCCTTCAGCTTTCTGGATAAAAAGTCCGGTCGGATTGTACGGATGTTAGACCCTGATCTGGCGGCAGAGATCGAGCAACAACTGGGGGAAAAAGGCATCCCCCTGCTCATTGGCGGCAGCGCCTACTCCGATATCTTCACCGGCGGGGCCGAGGAGTCTCATTTCTGTTCATCATCAATGGGATGGGGAGAGCTGATTCGCGCCGCCCGGCCTATTTCTTTTCTGCTCCTCCTGCTCTCCAATGCTTACAGCTTTGTCCGGGTCTTCATCCTCTTGATCGTTGAGTTTGCTCTGGCCCTTGTTGATTGTCTTTCCGGCCTTATTGACGGTCATAATCTGGGTATGGAGCTCAAATTTGTGCCGACCAGGGTGGGAATCTGCATCCTTCTCCGCGAGTTGATCACCATCGGCGCCAAGATCGATGTTGCCAGGGGGCTGCCGATAATCCACCTCAATTTTATCGGTTATGATGAACAGGCGCATCGTCGTGGCCCGTCGTCCCTCTTTGCCCATTGGGGGCTCAAGGGGATAGATGACTCCATTGCCCGTATCTGGCGGGCGGCGAAAAGATCCACCCGTCGCAGTTATGAGATCTGGATCTATTCCGATCATGGCCAGGAGAGGTCCCGCTCCTATATCAAGGAACATGGCAGAACCATAGAGGAGGCGGTCTCCGATCTCTTTGCCCTCCATGAGGATGAATGGCGTGTTCAGGCGGATGGGAATTATCGGGGTATCCAGTCGCAGCGGGTGCGATTGCTGGGTGGCAGACGGATGCAAAAAATATTTCAGGTCTTCCCGGAAAAGGGAAGGGAGGTAGAGACCCAAGGCGTGGTGGTGACCGCCATGGGTCCTTTGGCCTTTGTCTATACGCCCTGTGAGCTGGATGCGTCCTGCCGCGATATTCTGGCTGCGGAACTGGTGGTAAGCGGCCACGTCCCCCTGGTGCTGGTGTGTGACGTACCTGGCCGGATCAAGGCCTGGACCAGTGACGGGACGTATCTCCTCCCCGATGAGCAGGAAAAGGTCTTCGGCCCTGATCACCCCTTTCTCCATGAGTTGTGTGCGGACATGATCACCCTCTGCCAGCATGAGGATGCCGGGGATTTTGTTTTGTGTGGCTGGCGCGCCGGAGCACCGTCGATCACTTTTGCCATTGAAAACGGTTCCCATTGCGGGGCCGGCCCGGAGGAGACCGGCGCCTTTGCCCTGCTGCCGGGTGATACTGCTTTGCCGAAGAAAAGGGGTGCATATCTGCGTCCCCATGATCTACGCTATGCAGCTTGTTGCATTCTTGACCATCCCGAGAGAAGAGTGGCGCCTCGCCCTATGAGGCCCGCGGGCCAGGAGACCCTGCGGGTCATGTCCTATAATATTCATAGCTGTCTCGGTATGGATGGTGTGGTTGCCCCGGAACGCATTGCCAGGGTCATCGCCCAGCACCATCCGGATATCGTGGCCCTGCAGGAAGTGGATGTGGGTAAAGGCAGGACGGGTGGTGTTGACCAGGCCCGGATTATTGCAGAATGTCTGCAGATGGACCATCAATTTTATCCCACTGTGCGGGTGCAGGATGAATTATATGGTGATGCCATTCTGACCCATCTCCCCATGCGGCTGGTCAAGGCCGGGCCGCTGCCCGGTCTGCCGGGAAGGCCGCATGTCGAGCCGCGGGGTGCGCTGTGGGTCGTTATTACGGTGGGCAACCGGGAAATTCAGTGTGTCAATACCCATCTCGGCCTTTTTCCCAACGAACGTCTGCTTCAGGCCGAGGCCCTGCTGTCCAGTGAGTGGCTGGCCCATCCCGACTGCCGTCTTCCAGCGCTTTTATGTGGTGATCTCAATGCCACGCCTGGCTCCCCTGTCTGCCGGCTGATACAGACCCGTCTTGTGGATGTTCAGTCGCAGTGCCTCGATAAACGGCCGATGAATACCTTTTGCAGCCGCTATCCCGTGGCCCGCATCGATCACGTCTTCCTCAGTTCGGGGATAGAAGTGGTTGATTGTGAGGTGCCGGCCAATGAACTGGCTCAGGTTGCCTCTGATCATCTGCCGCTGGTGGTAAGCTTCCGTCTGAAGTGAGACGATCATAGAGAGCACTTGCAGAAGATGAGCTGAGCAGGTAAAAAGAGTTGCCGGAAAAATGAATCCGGCGCTGAGCGGTGAGCGGGTGGACCCTCTCTCGAGGTGCCTTGAAAAAAGAAAACGGGAAAGAGCATAATGACAACAGAAATTCCTTTGCAGGATCGTATTATTGTGGCCCTTGATGTGGAGCGGCCCGAGCAGGCCAAAGAACTGGTCAGGCGCTGTGAATCCCATGTCGGCTTCTACAAGGTGGGGCTGCAGCTCTTTATGTCCAGCTGGTTTGAGGTGGTTGACTGGATCATCGAGCGCGGCCATAAGGTGATGCTCGATCTGAAATTTTTTGATATCCCGGAGACGGTGAAACTGGCCGTGGAGCAGGTCAATAACCGCGGGGTCACCTTTGCCACCATCCATGGAAATGATCCCATTATCCGGGCGGCGATGGCGGCGCGGGGCGATATGAAGCTGCTGGCGGTGACCGTGCTCACCAGTTTTGGCGAGGAGGACCTGCGGGCCATGGGCATGACCCAGTCCATTGAGGATCTGGTTTATTTCCGGGCCAAACGGGCACTCGATCTTGGCTGTGACGGGGTGGTCTCTTCAGGATTGGAGGCAGGCAGACTGCGGGATGGCCTGGGTGAAAAGCTGTTGATTGTCACCCCCGGGATCAGGCCGGGGGCCAATGTGACGGATTCCGAAGATGATCAGAAGCGCATTGTGACCGCAGGGAGAGCCATTGCCGCCGGGGCCAATCATGTGGTGGTCGGACGGCCGATTACCAAGGCCGATGACCCGATCAGAGTGATTGAGGCCATGCAGCAGGAGATACTGCAATTGGCCAGGTGATGCGAATGGCGGGGAACGTCGCTTATGCCTTGAATGCTGCCACTGCAAACCAGATGAACTGCAGGCTGGCCAAGGCATAGATGCCGGCGATCACATCATCCATCATGATGCCGATGCCGCCGTGGATGCGCTCATCAAACCAGGAGCAGGGAAAGGGTTTGATGATGTCAAAGATGCGAAACAAAACAAAGCCCAGGACCCAGGCTGCCGGATGATCGGGGGCGCAGGCGAGGGTGATGAACATGCCCAGAATCTCATCGATGACAATGGGGCCGGCATCTTCCTGATCCAGCAGTTTTTCGGCAGAGCCGGAGACGAAAAAACCGAGCACGAAGATCAGGGCCAGCATGAGCAGGTAGGCCGGCAGGCTCAGGTTGCGCAGAAAAAACCAGGGAATGATGGCCACCATGGAGCCCCAGGTCCCCGGGCACACGGGCAGTCTGCCTGCATAGAGTCCTGTTGCCAGGGCGATAATCACACGATCCATATTCATTCCTTCTCTTCTTTCTTGATTTCTCTTCCCAGATACACTTCCCGGTAGACCTGCTGCAGCGGGACCTGCGCCGATTCGGCAATCTCTCTACAGGCCTCATATTCGGGATAGATCACTGTACCGGCCGGGGTCTGCACCTTCTTGGCCACAACCTCTCCCCATGGGGTTTCCACCGTCACCCCCTCACGCTCCAGGGTCAGCCGGGCCTCGGTGCGGAAACGCAGGCCGATGGCCGTGGTCTCCGAGAGAATGGTCTGTTTCAGCTGCATGCCCTGGGCCGGGTGGCAGATGACCCGCAGCTGCTGTCCTGGACGCCCCTTTTTCATCAGCATCGGGGTCAGGCTGACATCGAGCGCTCCCTGCCTGAGCAGGAGGTCGCAGAGATAAGGGAAGCCTTCGCTGTTCCAGTCGTCCAAGTGGGTCTCGATGATCTCAACGGTTTGGGTACTCTGTCTCTCCTGGCCAATAACCAGGCGCAGCAGGTTAGGCTGGCGGTTGCTGAGCGTCTGGCTGCCGGCCCCATAGCCGGTGACGTCGATGGTCATGTCAGGAAGCGGCCCAAAGCCCTGGGCGAGGCTCGTAAGCAGGGCGGCCCCTGTGGGGGTTACCAGCTCCTGGGCGAGGTCTACGGCATACACCGGGACTCCTGTCAGCAGTTCACAGACGGCCGGGGCGGGCAGGGGCAGGCGGCCATGGGCACACTCCACAAAGCCATGGGCCCAGGGCAGCGGTGAACTGATCAGGCGTTCTATGCCCAGATGATGCAGACCGAAGGTGACGCCCACCACATCCAGGATGGTGTCGATGGCCCCCACCTCATGAAAATGGATGGTGTCTACGGGCTGGCCATGTACTTTGGCCTCGGCCTGGGCCAGATTGCGAAACACCGCGCCGGCCCGCTCGATGATGACCGGCGCCAGATCACTGGCCTGCAGGATATCCAGGATGGTGGCCAGATTGCGAAACTGCTGGTCTGCCCTGGCGCTGATCCCGACCTTTGTGGCCTTGATCCCCGAGGATCTGGTAGTGGTGGCAGAGAGATCGAAGGGGCCAATGTCCAGTTTGGCCAGTTCCCGGCGCAGGAGCCCTTCATCCAGCCCTGCATCAAGCAGGGCGGCCAGAAACATGTCACCGCTGATTCCGGAGAAACAGTCGGTGTAGGCAATCTTCAGGGGTTGAGTAGAGGAGGGCATGGCAGGGTCACGGGTATCTTGCTGGCAGCAGAGGGCCGGGGAGCTTATTGTCGAGTGAGCTGCAGGCCAGGCGCCAGGGGGTGGCCACACAGGTAGGACTCAACCGTCATCCGTTTTTTCCCCTCCGGCTGGATCTCTTTGATCAGCAGAGAGTCCTGGGCGGTGGCGATGAGCAGCCCCTGGTGGTCGGCCAGGATCAGGGTCCCTGGAGCTTGTCGGCACTCTTTGTGGATAATTTCCGGTGCAAAAAAACGGAAACGCTGCCCGTCTATAAAGCTGTAGGCACCGGGCCAGGGATCAAGGCCGCGGATCAGACAGTGCAGTTCCGCCGCCGGTCGGTTCCAGTCAAGGCGGCCGTCTTCCTTGGTCAGCGGCGGGGCCTCGGTGGCCAGACTGTGATCCTGCCTGATGGGAATGAGTTTGTCCTGCCGCAGCAGGTCGAGGGCCTGGAGCAGGGTAGTGCCCCCCAGTTCCGCAAGCTTGTGAAAGAGACTGCCCGCGGTCTCGTCTTCGGCCACGGGGATTGCTGCCGGCAGCAGGATGTCGCCGGTATCCATGCCCACGTCCATCTGCATGATGGTGACGCCGGCCTGGCTGTCGCCCTTGATAACTGCCCACTGGATGGGGGCGGCCCCGCGATGTCTGGGCAGGAGCGAACCATGGATGTTGATGCATCCCAGTCGCGGCAGCTCCAGGATGGAGGCGGGCAGCATGCGGCCATAGGCGGCTACGATGATCAGATCCGCATGGTAATTCTTCAGGGTATTTAAAAATTCTTCAGTACGGATCTTAGTGGGTTGCAGAACTGGGATTCCTGCCTCTGCCGCTGCTACCTTGACCGGAGGGGGGGTCAGTTTTTTGCCGCGGCCTTTGGGGCGGTCTGGCTGGGTGATTACGGCCACCACATGGTCCGGCCCGTTCAGCAGTTTGTGCAGGGCAGGAACGGCAAAGTCCGGGGTGCCCATGAAGATGATGCGGAAGCTGCTGTCTGCCATTCTTTGCGTCCTTTCTAAGCCTTCTTTTCGGCCAGCATCTTCTGGACCTTTTTCTTGTACAGGGTGCGCTTCAAAGCGCTCAGGTGGTCGAGGAAGAGAATCCCGTGCAGGTGATCAATCTCGTGCTGGAGGACCACGGCAAAACGGTCTTCCGCGGTTATCTCCCTAGGCTCTCCTTCCAGATCGTGAAAGGAAACCGTGACTTTTTTGTAACGTTTGACATTGGCGGTCAGCTCAATGACGCTGAGGCAGCCTTCTTCGTCGACCTGGCTCCCTTCATGGTTGATAATCACCGGATTGATCATGACCAGGACTTCCTGTTCTTCCTCGAGCTTGGCCACATCGACGATGACCAACTGGATGGACTCGCCGATCTGGGGCGCGGCCAGACCAATGCCGGGGGCGTCGTACATGGTTTCGGTCATGTCGGCGACCAGTTTTTTGAGTCCTTCGTTAAAATCGGTGACCGGTTTTGCCTTTTGACGGAGGATCGGGTTCGGAAATTCTAAAATTGTGCGTATGGTCATGGAATAAAGGTCTGTGTTGAGGATCCAGGGAAACTCCTTCGACTAGGTTGGAAGGATGCATTCCTTTTTTTCGATCTTATTTTATCAATAATATAACACAGGGATCGGGTTTGTCCATTGATGAATCAAAAGTAGAACGACAGGATGAGGCTGATGAACGAATCAGGCCGGAGTGTGTAACCGTTATGATGGGGTTTCTGAGGGAATAGCTGCTTGTGCGGGAGCGGACGAGGCTGCCTGGAAGGCCCGATGCGGCAGCTACCCTCGCTCAGATCGTCGGTTTCGGCCTCTGTGACGGACCAGCCCTATTGCAGGGTAATGATATATGCCTTACCGTCACTGAAAAATTGATCACCCGTAAAATTTTTTCCGATGAGGGGCGCGACGAGTTGTACCTTCAGCTGGTTCTCTATTTTTCCTGCATGATGAAGGTCCTGATATAATAACTCTCGCTCGGCATCTAACTCAGGAACAAGCAGGGGGAAAATGATCCATTTGAAACCGTCATGTCCATTCACCATACCAGTATAGATATGCTTTCCATTCTTCAATAAAGAGTTTGTCCGCCATATCCTCAGGTGATGGGCATTGCTGAGCCAATTAGGCCCGGGAACTTTGGCAAAACTGAGATCCTGGGTCTTCGTGTTCCAGAAGGAGGGTGAAATGGGTGCAAAAGGATGAGATTTTTTTGTGATCAATGCCTTTACAGCCCTTGTAAACGATGAGATGTCCGCCCTGTCCGTCAGGGTCCAGCCCGCCTGCTGCACTGCTGTCGTCAACTGGTCGTCATCCTTTGCCAGGAAGATAAAGTTGAGAGGTTCTTGTCGCTCTCCGATCAGGGTCTCGGTGTATTTCATCTGTTCATTTGTAAAGATATCCCTACTTTCTGCAACTCTCATAATCTTCTCTGCCGGCGCTGATGCCAGTGAGGGATGGTAGCTTAATGAAAATCCAACATAAAAGAGGAGAGCGATGGCTGCGAGAACAAAAGAGATTGAACGGGCTCCGGCCACAGGGGGTATGGCTTTGTCACCCATATCCTGATATCTGAGCCATTCGGAAACAGATATGGCGATAACCAGCCACATTGCCCCTACAAGATACCCGCTCCAGATGTCGCTGAGATAATGTTCTCCAAGGTAGATGCGGCTGAAGCCAATGGCCAGGATGGTGAGCATGGTGATGAAAAAGATATCCACCTTTCTGCGCCAGCTCTGGATAACGCAGATGAGAAGATAGCCCGCAAAACCATAGAAAGCGACCGCTATGGTTGCATGTCCGCTGGGAAAAGAGAAAGAATGTTCGGTGTATACAGCCATCTCCGGCCGCGGGCGATGGAAGGCCAGTTTCCCTAAATATGTAAACGCCTCACTGCCGCCTACTGCCACAAAAAGGGGGAGAATGTTGCGACTTTTCCGCCATAGCCAGAGGAGCGTAACTGTGACTGCCATAAGGCTGAGGATGATCTGACTTTTACCAAGAAGTGTTATCCAGCTGAAAATAGTCGTGAGGGTGTCGGTACGAAAGGCCAGAAAAAGATTTGCTATGCGGATGTCTGCGGCAATAATGGGATCAGATGTGATCAGGTCTTCCACAACTCCGGCAAACAAAGCCAGGATATAGACAAGCATTATCGCTAATATGGAGAGGGACAGGCCTGAAAATACTGCCGGGTCCAGCCGTGCCTGCAAAAATGAGAGAATGCGTTGATGGTTTTGCGTCCATAGAACCACATGCTCATTATGCAACACTGCCTCTTTAACAGAGTGCCAGAGAGAGATGGAAATGGTCCAAAATTGTTTTCCTTTTTTGACTATTTGCCACTTGCAGAAGTAAAGGAGAGCGACAATTGTCAGGAAAAAAGCAAAAAACAAGCCAGCCCTGGACAACCAGATCTCAGCGAGATTAAGGGATTGAGCAAAGATATATCCCGCAAAGACCCATTCCAATCCCCAGCCAACTGCACCGAGAATATTCCAGAGCATAAATGTTCTTTTGTCCATCCTGACGCTGCCGGCAATGAAGGGAACGATCTCTTTGGCACTGGGGAGAAAGCGGGCGAGAAAAACGCTCTTTGCACCATGGGCGTCCATGAAAGATCGTGTCTTTTCAATATGGTTGGACTTGAGGAACCAGATACCTTTTTCCAGCCATCGGGCGCCATATCTTCTTCCCAGGTAATAGTTGGTATTGTCGCCCACAATGGCGCCTAAGATGGCAAAGCCGAGGAGATCTCCCGGGTCAAGATAGCCGCGCGCAGAAAGTGCCCCCAGAAGAATAATGATGGTTGATCCGGGTAAAAGCAGGCCGATGCCGATGGTCGTCTCCAGGAGGGCTGCAAAAAACGCAATCCAATAGCCTCCGCCACCAAGGTGCTTGGTCAATGCGGGTATGTGATTGATCAGGTCGTTAATCATTTTTTGATGATGTTACGGCCCCAATATCGTGATGGTACGTTAACTTTTCCGTCATTTTACCCTCTGCGTGGGCAGGAATGGTGCCTCTTCTAAAGAGAGCGGCCAAAGAAGAGAATGATCACCACTGTGAGGATGGCGATCATCAATGTTCTCAAGCCGGACCAGAGCCAAAATGTCTTGCTGATCTTTCCCAGGAAGACTCCCAGGGAAAAAATACATATCAGGGCAACGACCATGGCATTGATAAAAGGTGGTGACGGCAGGGCCTGAAGCTGTTCTGCAAAAATCAAGGGCAGAAGGATCAGCAGGGATAAAAGCAGCGGCGAGAGTCCATTGGCGAGGGCCACCAGCAGTGGCAGATATCGGCTTGCCTGCCCATAATCGCTCTCTGTGAGATCGACGATCAAGGCCTGTTCTAATTCATGCAGTTCATTTTCGCGTTCTGCCCGCTCACTCAGGTACGCACTGCTCAGACCGCTGATAAAGAGGGCGACTGCCGCACCCAGGCAGGCACTGATCGCCACCGGTATTTCTGTCATTCCACTTGCATGAAAACCGGTCACCATGCCCAGCATGGTCAGTGCGCCATCAAAACCGTTGGTGATCAGATAACGCCGGGCAATACTCCAGGCCCGGAGAGAATGTAACACCAGATGTTTATTTTGAGTAGAGATCATATGAAAAGGTCGGGCAAGCAAGAATCAATGATATACGACACAGCCGCGGTTCTTCTTGTTGAATGGATATATTGCTCTCATTGAACCGCTGGTAAGAGCCCTGAAATTTATGGGCACCTTTATGCCGGCTCTGCCCCATACACTTCAACTTCATCAATACTGTGAACCGATGCGCCCATTTTCTCGATGGCGGCCTTAATATTGTCAAAATGGATATCTGCGCCTTCAATGGTTACCATGGTGCTTTCCGTCTTTTTATCAACCTCGGTAACAGTTAAGATTACATGGTAATCTGCTCCGAGATCTGCCAAGGCAGAGGCAAAGTCCAAGGCATTGGGTTGATGTGGCTTGAGTACATCAAGTACCAGTCTTCGTATTTTTGTCATGATTCATTCTCGCAAGGTATGCATCTCTTATCTGTAAGTGGCGGGAATCAGGTTTTTGAACTCGTCAAGAACGCCTGGGCCGTGAGACAAGTCTCAATTATTCGTTCATCCCCTGTCGAGACAAAGGGGTGGACTGTTTTGCTGCCCACCCCTTTGTCAAGTACTGGCGAAAATCTTGTGCATTATTCGCCAAGCCCCAGGGCCTTTCGTTTCTCCCTGATCCGTTTATCTATGAGCTCGGCCGCCTTGAAAGGATCCGGCTCAATGCCGAAGCAGGCGCCGAGGAGTTGGTCGAGTCCTTCCAGGGCCAGATTGGTCACCAGCTCGGAGCCGGTGATGTTGGGAGGATGACCGAGGTGGGTGTAAATGCCGGAGGCGACACAGTAGGTGCCGATGGCGGCGGCTTTCTCCGAATACCATTCCGGGGATGAACCG
>JAQVER010000115.1 GCA_028697885.1 Desulfocapsaceae bacterium | reverse complement strand
ATGAAAGCACCGCTCAACAGAAGAGTTTTCGTTGTCGGCTATGGCGCAGCCACTGCCCTTGGCAACACCTGCAGCAAGACCTGGCAGGCCGCTGCTGCCGGACAGGCCGGATTCCGAAGGGTCAGCAGGTGCGAGACAAACAGCCGTAGCAATGTCGTGGGAGAGATTCCTGACTGGGATCCGTCGCAGTTTTCCTATGTGACCAGAAAAGAGGCCTCTATCTGGGATGCATCCTATGTCTTTTTGACCATGGAGATGTGCCGCCAGGCACTTGCCCACGCAGGTCTGGAAATGGACAATCAGACAGGGCCACGAACCGCCTGCCTGATCGGTTCGGCCTTGAACGGTACGGACTCCTACCGGATTGCCATGGATCATTATGTCAACCTGGGTCCGTTAAAGGTCAGCCCCTACCTGCTGCCCAATGTCTGTGCCAATCTACCTGCCGGTAAAGCCGGGATGCTGCTGGGATTCACCGGACCGATCTTTTCTCCCCAGGGAGCCTGCGCCTCGGCCAACCACGCCATTGCCATCGGCTCCCGCATGATTCGCGACGGCGACTGCGATTTCGCCCTGGTCGGAGGCGTCGAGACCTGCCTGGTACCGGAAATAATTCAGGGATTTTCCAATATGCTGGCAACGATTAAAGTGGGTCCCAAGGATCGAGCCTATGACGATCCCAGCCAAGCCTCACGGCCCTTCAGCCTCGACCGGAAAGGTTTTGTCCTTTCCGAGGGAGCAGGAGTACTGGTTCTGGCCGCAGAAGAGAAGATGAAGACATTAGGTCTGCAGCCAAAGGCGGAGATTGCAGGTATCGGCTGGACCTCTGATGCCAAGCATTTCACCCGGCCAAATGCGGAAACCATTATCCTGGCCATGCAGAACGCCATTGATGATGCAGAATTGAGCCCGCAGGATATTGGCAATATCAATGCCCACGGCACCTCAACCCCAACCGGCGATGCAACGGAAGTGGAATGTCTGCGGGAGGTCTTCGGCAAGGGAATTGGACGCATCCCCATCACTGCCAATAAATCACAGCTAGGTCACAGCTTAGGCGCTTCCGCGGCCATCGAAGCAGCCCTGTCCATTGAGGCCATGTCCAGATCCCTGCTCCTGCCCACGGTGAACCACATTCCAGACCCGGACTTTGATGACCTCGATCTTGTTCCTAACCAGACCCGCAAACATGGCTACGAACATGTCCTGTCCAACTCCTTCGGTTTTGGCGGCACCAACTGCTGTATTGTCTTTAAAGGGGTATAATCATGTACCTGAAAATGGTTAACAGAACAAAGCGATAAGAGAAGACGATGCGACCAAAACGGTTTATCCCTGAGTTGCTCCCGGAGCACCCATCCCATGTCCGAGATAAAAACAGTAACAAAATCTGGCATCGCTGCGAGATGCGAACCCTCTATGTTGACACGGATCGCTCCCAGGTTGTGTATCATGCCAATTATCTGAGGTATTTTGAATTCGGCAGGGCCTCACTCATGCGGGAGGCAAACTATCCTTACAAAAAGATAGAAGAAAGCGGCTACATCTATCCCATTATCAAGACCGAACTCAATTATTACACTCCCCTCTACTACGATGATCTGATGCTTATTCACACCCGACCGGCACAGCTGGAGCTCGTGAAGCTGCAATTTGATTATTGCATTACCAGGGCCGAGGACGGCGAAATTATCTGCACAGGCTTTACCAAACATTGTGCGGTGAACAGTGACGGCATTCCCGTGGAGATCGATGACAAGACAATCAAGCTTTGGCAGCAATTCCCCCGAGAATGATGGCCCGCCAACAGCCTGTGGCCATAACTGTCCAGCCCTGGTTCAGGGACCATTGTTTTAATGGGAAAGTGATTCTGCCGGCAGTGGAGACAATGGAGATCATGGCCGCTGCCGTCAAAGAGAGCGGAACGGATGCTCTTCTCAGCGGAATGTACGACGCCGGATTTTCAAAATTTCTGGAGATCCCTGCAGGGGCAACAGAGTTGTCAGCCTTGGTGGAGTATGATGAAGAAGATGAGGGGGAGATAGGGGTCAAACTGCTCAGCCGTACATGTTACAAAAAGATCACCAGGCTCAAAGAACATGCCCGGATAAAATTTTCGACTCGTCCGCAAAACCGTGGCGAGACGGTGCCCATTGACCAGCTCTTCCCTACCCAGCCAACCGGCTCCGTGGCAGCAAAGCACATTTATGAGGAACTTGTCCCCTTTGGCCCATGCTACCACACCTTGACGGGGCACCTCCATCTCTCAAATCTTGCTGCCTGGGGCATCCTGCAGGCACCCAATTTCCTGCAGGGACAAGAAGAGATGGCAAAAAATCTTGGTTCGCCTTTTCCCCTTGATGGGGCCATGCATGCCGCCTGCGTCTTGGGCCAGACCATTAGCGATTTTGTTCCCTTTCCGGTGGGTTTTGCCGAACGGATAATCCACAGGCCAACCAAAGCAGGAGCACAATACAGCACCACAGTGGTTCTTGTGAGCCAAGACAGCGGTGAACTTGTTTTTGACCTTTCAATTTTTGATGCAGCAGGAAAGCCTTGTGAAACAGTGAAAGGGCTAAAGATGCGGGATGTCAGCGGCGGTCAGATCAAACCCCCGGAGTGGATAAAAAGATACCGATTTCTGGTCTCAGGATAATTCGGGAGAAACCAGAGAAAGCAATTTTTCGACAGTGACTCTGCTGAACCAGCGCAAGAAAATTACCGAGTACTTGGCACCGGAAAAGTACATCCCCAGAAGAAACACCAGATGCGAAAAACCATAGACCAGAGGCCCCCCAATCACCGCAATCAGGGGTTCATTCAGTTTCGCAGCGGCAATGCCGCATGCGGCAACCGCTGGCCAACCGAGGGGAAAGCTTATGCAGATTAAGAAAACTCCGGCAATGATTTTCAAGGATGGCTTTTCCTTGAAATCCGACAAGTCTGCCTGTTCTTCGATGGCGGCACGGACAAAAGCGGTACCGGCAATCGTTACCACAAGCTTTCTAAAAAAGGATATCATCTTATCCATGGATCTCTTACATTACTTTCGTTTACCATCAGCAGAGACTGTCTCCTATTGTCTTTTTACACCACAAAGCTTTCCTCCGCCAACTCTTTTACACAGGTAAGACATGGCACCGCTTGCTGATCCTTGGCTTTTTTTTGACAAAATCTATTGTATCTCAATAGACAAACGCCTGGATAGACGAACGGAAGCAAAAAAGCAGTTTGCCGCTGTTGGTCTGCTGGAGCGGGTGGAGTTTGAACTGGTCACAAAACATCCTGACAATCAGGAAAAAGGGATCTTCCAATCCCATATGCATTGTCTGCACAAAGGCTTACAAGCCGGGGCACGCCATATCCTGATCTTTGAAGATGACATTTTTTTTCAAGATTTCAACGCTCAAGCCTTACAGCAGGCAAATATTTTCCTGCAAAATCTGCCTGCCTGGAATGGTTTTTTCCTGGGAGCTCTCACCAGCAAGATGACCAGGACAGCTGAACGAGTGGTGGTGAAAATAGAGTACCGCTGTCTGGCCCATGCTTATGCGCTCAACCGTCCCTTTGCGGAGGCGCTCGTTCAGGAGCCTTGGGATGGCATTCCATTTGATAACCTCCTGCGCAGCCACTGTCAGGATTTTTTTGCCCTCTATCCCATGATTGCTTTTCAAGGCCGGGCCAGCACCGATAACCAGACCATTATTCTCGACAAGATGCGGAGATTTTTCGGCGGCCTGCCATTTATCCAGAAGACAAATGAGACTTTTCAACGCCACAAACAACTGATTATCTCTCTTCACCTTCTTTTTTTCACGGCCCTGACGCTGTTCCTCATGATATGACGGGCAGGGCAACAGACCTGTAACGATGCTTAAATCATTCAACTACCCTCTGATTGCCGGTGTTTTCATCCTGATCATCGGCACGGCTGCCATAGGTATCCTGCGCCTGGATATCGATACCGATGTCGTCCGCTCTCTGCCGTCTGATCAAAGCGTGATCAGCGATGCCCTGGAAATATTTACCAACCATCCCATTCACGACCAGATTGCAGTGGACATCACGCTTGACAAGGATGATCCAAACATTCTGATAGAATGTGGAGAGCTCGTTGAACAGAAGCTCCGGGCAAGCGGCCTCTTTGCAGAAGTGGGAATAAATGAAGTCAGTAAACTGCTCCCTGATCTTGCCCTCCATGTTATCACCAACCTGCCGCTCATGTTCTCCCAGGAGGAACTCGAGCAAGAGATCACCCCCCGGTTGGGAAAAGAATTCATCCAGCTGCGCCTGAATGAACTCCTGCTGAAGCTGAGCAGCCTTGAAGGCATCGGCCAGTCCACATTTATGGCTGCAGACCCCCTGGGTCTCATGGAACCGGTCATGGCCAAAATGGCCCTGCTGGCGCCCTCCACCGAATCAAGGATCTATAAAGGCCAGCTTCTTTCGGCAGATAACCGCCACCTCCTGGTGACCGCACGGCCCAGAACTGCCGGCACCGACACGGCTTCAGCTCAACAGATCTCAGCATTACTTGCCACGATCGCAAAAGATCTCAGCCATACATATACTCCCCGGGGGATCAACGTCACCCTCACGCCAGTGGGGGCCTATCGGGCCGCACTGGACAATGAACGCATCATCCGCCACGACGTCCAATTGGCCCTCCTGCTCTCAACCGTGGGTATTGGACTGCTTCTGTTCTTTGCCTTTCCCAGGCCTCTGCTCGGTATCTTTGCCCTGCTGCCCGCCTTTGCCGGTACTGCGGCTGCCCTGTTTGTCTTTTCTCTGTTTCATCATTCCATCTCCATCATGGTCTTAGGCTTTGGCGGCGCCATTATCTCCATCACCGTCGACCATGGTATCGCCTACCTGCTCTTTCTTGACCGTCCGCAAGAGACAAAGGGTAAAGAGGCATCACGGGAAGTCTATGCGGTCGGCATCTTGACTGTCCTCACCACCATAGGTGCTTTTCTCATTCTTAGTTTCAGCGGCTTTCCCATTTTTGTGCAATTAGGCCAGTTCACGGCCCTGGGGGTCCTTTTTTCCTTTCTTTTTGTCCACTCCATCTTTCCCCGTCTCATTCCTTCCCTGCCCCCAGCCAAAAGACGGAGCCTCCCTCTGCAGGGATTGGTGGACAGGCTCTACCGCACTGGACCTATCGGGGCCGTATCTGCTGCAGCCCTGGCACTTGTCTTACTCTTTTTTGCTCATCCCCAATTTAATGTCAGCCTGGAAAGCATGAATACGGTGAGCAGCGAGACCCTGGCAGCCGACCAGATGTTTGCAAGCGTCTGGGGAAATATGGGTAAGAGGATTTTCTTGATGGTTAAAGGGGACTCAATAGATGAGATCCAACAAAAGAATGATATCATCCTCCAGAAAATCAATACCGATAAAAAGTCGGATATTATCCAATCCGCTTTTGTTCCATCAATGATATTTCCAGGCACCCTGAGGACCAGAGACAACCTGACTGCCTGGCAGCAGTTCTGGAACAGGGACAAAATAGCAACAGTGCAAAAAGAGCTGGAGACCAGCGGAGCTGCCCTGGGCTTTGCCCCGCATGCCTTTGATCAGTTTCTGGGGGTATTGCAGTCACCATTGCAAGCCACCGCCTCTCTCCTGCCTTCCCGTTATTATCAGCTGATGGGGATATCGGAAAAGAAGGGCAGCCTGGTCCAGTTTATCACTCTTTCTCCCGGGCCAAGATATAACAGCCAAAACTTCATTGATCATTATGGTCAAGAGGCCAAGATTTTCGACAGCCCATTCTTTTCTGCACAGCTGGCCAATATTCTCTTTACCACCTTTGCCACTATATTAGGGATCATTGCCGTAAGCATTGCGGCCTTGCTCTTTTTCTTTTTTCTGAGCTGGCAGCTGACACTCATTACCCTGCTTCCCCCACTCTTTTCCTATATCTGCACCTTGGGAACCATGAAACTGATTGGCCATCCGCTGGACATCCCCAGCCTGATGCTCTCAATTATTATCCTGGGGATGGGCATCGACTATTCCATTTTCTTTGTCAAGGCCCACCAGCGATACCGCAATCCCGATCATCCTGCATTCCAACTGGTACGCATGACAGTTTTTATGGCAGCAACATCCACTCTCATCGGTTTTGGTGTCCTCTGCCTTGCCGAACATTCCCTGTTGCGCAGTATTGGGATCACTTCCTTGCTGGGCATCGGCTATTCACTGCTCGGCGCTTTTCTCCTTCTGCCCCCCCTGTTACAGGCATTTTTTTCCGATAAGAAACAACCAGCTACGGAACAATCCCTTTCCCAGCTCATTCTGGCCCGCTATCGTCTCATGGAAGCATATCCAAAGATGTTTGCCCGTTTCAAGCTGAAATTCGACCCCATATTTGACGATCTGGCAGCACTGCTGGCAGAACATAAAGCCGATATCAAGATAATCCTTGATATCGGCTGCGGCTACGGGGTTCCCGGCTGTTGGTGTCTGGAATATTTTCCACAGGCAAACATCATTGGTATGGATCCCGATCCGGAACGAGTAAGAGTGGCAGCCCTGGCCATGGGAGAGAGAGGAACAATCTTCCAGGATGGCGCGCCCCACCTGCCTGCTCTTGCCAGGCCAGTTGATCTTGTACTGCTGCTGGACATGCTCCATTATCTGGATGACGAAACAATGACGACTCTTTTTACCAACTGCTTCCAGGCCCTTGCGCCAGGCGGCATACTGGTGATACGTTATGCCATTCAGCCGGAGGCTTCTCGCTCCAGCTCCTGGCTGCTTGAAGATTACAGGGTCAAGTTTTCAGGAAGCAAGCCCTGGTACCGTTCTCCGGAAAAGATGGCTGGATTCATGACCGCTGCCCGTTTAGTTGTTGAAACCAACATGGTGTCACCAAGAAATAGTGAACTGGTCTGGCTGATCGGTCGAGCTGATAAAGATGAAACTAGCGACAAATAGAGGCCAAAGAGGCTCTCTTTCTCCAGCAGAACAAATCGGATTTATTACCTTGCTGCTTGCCGCCCTGCTGTTTTATTTCGAATCCTCATTTGCCACACTTCCCCTGTTCCTCTTTCTGGTACTCTGTCTTGCAGCACCGTTTTTGCCGCAGGTCGGCTTTTTCCTCCCCATAATCAGCCGCAGCGTCACCACAAGCAAAGGAGTCGCCCTCACCTTTGATGACGGCCCCTCTCCCTCTTCCACACCCATAGTGCTCGAGCTACTGGCCCGCTATCAGCTCACAGCCACCTTCTTTGTGGTCGGTGAAAAAGCAGCCCGGCATCCCGATCTGATTGCCGACATTCTGGCCCAGGGGCACAGCATCGGCAATCATTCCTGGCAGCATGACAATCTATTGATGTTGAGAAGCCGGAAGAGATTACAGCAGGATATTCATCAAACCCAGGAAGTGTTAAAGCAAGCAGGAATTCAACCCCTTGTTTTCCGCCCACCTGTAGGGATAAGCAATTCACGCCTGAAACAGGTACTGCTGGATGAAGATCTGGTAACCGTCACCTTCAGCTGCCGGATTTTTGATCAGGGAAACAAGAAAATTACCAATCTGGCCCGGCGCGTCCTGCATAAGCTTAAGGCAGGAGACATCCTCCTCCTGCATGATATCGCTCCGGGAAAAGAAGCAATGGAGACCTACTGGAAGAATGAACTGAACATTCTTTTTTCAGCTCTCCAAAAAGGCAGCTACAACATCCAGCCCCTGGAAAGACTGATTGGCCAACCGGTAATGATTTACCGAAAAGACAAAGAGCGTTAGCAAGACTTCAAACCTCTCTCAAAAGAGAGTAAGGGAAATGAGAGTTTAGGCCCCAGGACAGGACGCAAACTTGACAATGATGCGCTTTTATTGATCCAAAAGGCCTTTACTCTGTGGCCCGCCCCTGACTTTGCGCATGAATGGAGGCACCCAGGGCACCGATGATACTGGGATTTTCCGGGACAATCACCCGCACCGTGTCCAATCTCCGGCGCACCATCTCGACAATGCAGGGATTATTGGCCACACCGCCGGAAAAGGCGATAGTCTCGCCGTAACCGACCCGGTTGAGCATGGAGATGATCCGGTCGGCCACCGAGGCATGTACGGCTCTGGCGATATGCTGCCGGGGCACCCCCCGGTTTTTCATGGAGATGACCTCTGACTCGGCAAAAACGGTGCACATGGAGTTGATCTGCACCTCCTGGTCCGAATCGAGTGCCGCCGGGCCGAACTCCCCTAGAGGATAGGCCAGGGAGGCGGCCATGATCTCAAGGAAACGGCCGGTGCCGGCGGCGCACTTATCGTTCATCTGAAAATTTACCACCTGTCCTTGGGCGTTCAGAGAAATCACCTTGGAATCCTGGCCGCCGATATCAACGACCGTCGTCGCCTCCGGCAGAAGGGCGTGAATCCCCAGGGCATGGGCCTTGATTTCGGTAATCACCTGATAATCAAAATACTCTTTCACCAGATGACGGCCATAGCCGGTGGCCAGGACAGAGCAGGGCTGATACTCCTCAATCATCTCCTGCACCTGCCGGTGCGGTTCAAAACCACTCTCTCTGATCTTGGAATCCACCAGGTTGCCCCCCTGCCAGGCGGCAACCTTGATGGCCCGCGACCCCAGATCAATTCCGACGAACATCTGCACCTCTGCTGTTCCTGAAAGACTATCCACTGATCTGCTCAAGAAAGGCCTCAACCCGGGTCTGGATCTGCCCCACATCCTCTGGCGAGTAGTCCGATTCAATAAACATGTAAGGAATCCCTTCCCGGTTGCAGGCCTCACGGATACGGATCTCTTCCACGTTATAGGTATGACAGAACTGCAGCGAATAATGGATGATGCCATCGGCTTGGGACTCACGAAACTCCTTGAGCACCTGATCAATCCGTTCGTTATTAGGGGTGAAACAGGAACAATCGATGTTCATGTAGCGCTTGGTCAGGTCGGTAAGGATGGTCTCCATATCGCTTGCATCCTCGGCCATGAGGTCCTTGTAATAACGGGTACCTATGCAGCTCTCCTCGTTGACGATTACCGCCCCGGCCCCTTCCACCAGATTATGCAGCTTCCAGTTGGGCAGTGCCATGGGCACTCCAGCCACCATAATCCTGACAGCATCTTTACTCGGCACCGCCTCACCGGCTGCGATCCGCTGTTCCAGCTCATCACATAACTCGTTGACCTGGGCGGCAAAACGCACCGGCTCATCATAAAAAGCTATCTGTTCCACGAGCAGCACATCCTTGCCGGATATCGGAGTGGGCTTGCTATGACGCAGGGTGTTGAGCCGCTGCAGGGCTCGCCGTTTTCCGTTCATCACCTTGACCGCCTTCGTTAACTCCTTAACCGTCACCTCCTTGCCTGCGATCTCCTCCACTTTCGCCTTGAATTCCTTCACCTCACTAAGCCACATATCCCGGTCAGACTGTTTTTTCATCTGCGGAATCTCCATGACATAGGTGGGAACCGTGTCGTTAAGGATCTCCCAGGTCTTCTTCTTGGCATCACAGGTGGTCTCCCCATAGACGAGATCAACCGCCTGGAAATAAGGACAGATCCGCCCGGCCTTAAAACCAAAGGCCGATTTCACCATGGGACAGATATTGCGGGGCAGGATCTTCTCCGCATCCGGAATGGAACCCTGGGAACCACCGCACAACCCGACACAAACACCGCCTGCCGCCAAAACCACCTCTTCCGGGATATAGACACAAAAAGTACCAATAACAGGACGTCCTTCTGCCTTAGCGGCTAAAATCTCCTTAATCCGTCCCCCGTGAATCTCGGCAACCATGTCATCAAAATAAGCCATCTTGACTGGACGGTTTTTCTGGGTCAGATAGGTCTTACGATAGATCTCGCCCAGCATCAGCCGCATCTTATCAAACCGTTCCACATCCATCCCCAGATCCTTCCACATCTCTGGATAGGCTTTTATCTCAAAAGACTCCGCATTCATTGTTGGCCCCTCATCTCAATTTTTGTCAGAAAAAGTTCTTCCAACAATTTTTATTAAACTGTGAACAAGCAAGATTAAAGGACGAAATATTGCCGACAAGTAGCTATTAGTCAAATAGGAAATTCCGATAGCAGTTGGCGCATTCATGGATTTTCCGGATATTCTGAAGCAGATACTACAAAACAAAAAAGGCCTGATATCCCGGCATCAATACGAGATCATCAAGCCTCTTACCTTTGCGTCGCTATAGACTGTTCAGATATTCTCCATAACCCTCTGCTTCCAATTTTGCTTGCGGAACAAAACGCAAGGCGGCAGAATTCATACAGTAACGCAGGCCGGTGGGAGGAGGACCATCGTCAAAGACATGCCCCAGATGCGAGTCACCATGGATGCTGCGCACTTCGGTTCGGACCCTGAAAAAACCACGATCCTTTTTCTTTACCACGTTTTTGGCCTCAAGGGGCTTAGTAAAAGTGGGCCAACCGGTCCCTGAATCAAACTTGTCCCTGGAACTGAAGAGCGGCTCACCGGAGACCACATCCACATAGATCCCCTGCTCTTTATTATCCCAGTATTCATTAAAAAAGGCCGGTTCAGTCCCCTCTCTCTGAGTCACATCATACTGCAAGGGGGTGAGGCGACGGCGCAGTTCTTCATCGGTTGGTTTCACATATTTT
>JAQVER010000026.1 GCA_028697885.1 Desulfocapsaceae bacterium | reverse complement strand
GGTTGAACCACGACCCCATCCTTGACCTCAAAGACCTGCATTTGGGTATAGCGCCTGATCAGATCGACAAGGATACTCTTATACTCAGGGGCCAGATGCTGCACCAGGACAAAGGCCATACCGGGCTCTACGTCGTCAGGCATGGCGGAGAAGAAGGCCTCGAAGGCCTCCAGCCCCCCGGCCGAGGCGCCAATACCGACCACGGGAAAACTGTCAGAGGCAGGGACGTGTGAAGATTCTCCTGACAGAGCCTTTGTTGAAGCGGTCGTCTGTTCTGTTTCGGGTACAGGGGACTCTGCCGATATATCCTGTTTTTTTCGTTTGCTCATATCTTTTCCACTCTGATTCCAGTCATTCCATTTCTCAATCAAACATGATCTTTGACATCGCGCAGAGGCGCAGAGACGCGGAGAAAAACAAGAATCTTTTCTCTGCGTCTCTGCGCCTCTGCGCGAAAATATTTTGTTATCATATAACTCTGAAGGATGAATTCATGTCTGATTAATGCCACTTCGACAACAGTGACAAATATCAATAATTCCAGATGCTTAAAAAGAAAAATATCTCGCTGGCGCTCGAGATGACAAACTTTTTGACTTTTTGCAAGATCATCAATGTTATCTCAAAGTTTTTTTCGAAGTATCAACTTCAGCCCCTGGGGAGATTCAGAAACAGCTATTCCAAAAGGTTGCAGCAGTTGAAAAAGTGGCCGGCCGAAGAGAAACAGCTCGAGGGACAGAGGCAGGTTAAATCCTTTCACCACCCTGTCCCGAAAGGCAAGATCGGTATTGACCCGACCCTCAAGTGACGGCAAGATTTTCTCTGCCTGCTCGCTCAGTGCTTTCTCAATATCACCCATGTCAGGACAGGGGCATAATCGCTCATGCTCCACTACTAAGGGGCGGAGGGGGTCCTTATCCTCCAGAATATCCAAGCGGCTGAGCAGATCCTGACCAACGATGGCAAGGGTCTCCTCCGGCTGCCAGCACTTCAATACCCCACAGGCCATAGGCCGATTTCCGTAGATGGAACAGCCCTTGCTCGCCGGTTCATAATACCAGCAGCACCACTCCTGGCCGGTCCCCCGGATCTTTACCAACTCCGAGAGAACCGGTTCAATGATACCG
This sequence comes from Desulfocapsaceae bacterium, assembly GCA_028697885.1. Taxonomy (GTDB): domain Bacteria; phylum Desulfobacterota; class Desulfobulbia; order Desulfobulbales; family Desulfocapsaceae; genus UBA2270. The sequence continues at coordinate 41,709 of JAQVER010000026.1, read as the reverse complement.
GAAAGAGGATTGTGGGCCAACTCCCCGCGCCGGATGGTTATCAGGTTTGCCATGGGTAAGTGTCCGCCGCGCACCAAGGCCAAATCCTGACCATGCAGGGCCGGACCACCTTTCTGGCAGCAGACGCCGCAGCGTAAGCACGTTGATTGTTGTTCCCTCTTCATATCATTGGCACAACCGGACTGCCCCGGTCTCTGAGTGTTTACCCATCAATATTTACAAAAAATCCTGATTAACAGGTATTTTCAGTTTAATCCTTCTCCCGCAGGGAGAGGGACTCTTCCGCGATTTTTTGCCGAGTCCTCTCATTCGAGAGATATCGGGAAGTATCTTTCAATTCAGGCCAGGAATTAACCATAAAAAATCAAGTAACCATTTTTTTGGTAAGACTTTTTTCGCGCAGAGACGCGGAGACGCTGAGAAGAATAAAAAAAAGTTTTTCTCAGCGTCTTTGCGCCTCTCTGCGCGAAATCCGTCGACCGTCGGCCTGTTACTAAAATTCAATCTTAAAACTGCACACACCTTCTTCCACCCGGCTCTGGACCTTGTACCCGGAATGGTTGAAGATAGCCTGCATCCGTTTGTTATCACGCAGGACCTCGGCCGTAAATCCGCTGATACCGCCGGCCTTGGCAATGGTAATCAAATGGCGGAAGAGAAAGCCGCCCAGCCCTTTGTTCTGCCACTCATCCCGGATCACAAAGGCGACCTCGGCCAGGTTGGTGTGCTCATCCAGATAATAACGGCCAACGGCAATGATATCTTCACCATAGGCCTCAGGCAGAGTGCCGACAATGGCCACATCCTTGCGATGATCGACATAAACAAAATTCTGGATCTGTTTCTGGCCGAAGCGCTGATTATGACTCATAAACCGATAATAGAGAGTTTCCTTGGAAAGATCATAAAGCAGATCCCGCATCAGCGGTTCATCAGTGGGATGAACGGGCCGGAAATTGACCTGGGTTCCATTATCAAGCAGGGAACTGGTCTTCATCAGGTCCAGGGAGGCGACCACAAATTTCCCCTCTACATCGGCAAATTCCCGCCGGAGAAACCTGGCCTCAATGGCCTGTTTCAAAAGCTGCTCACGATGATCCGGATGGGCAATGGAGACGAGGGCCAGGGTACGATCCTGCACAGATTTACCGTGCAGATAGGCCACCCCGTATTCCGTGACCACATAGTGAACTGTGCCCCGGGTGACCACCACTCCCGAGCCGCTGCTCAAGGATGCCACAATACGTGATTTACCATCTCTGGTGGTGGCCGGCATGACAATAATAGCCCTGCCGCCGGTTGATCTTGCCGCCCCGCGGTTAAAATCCACCTGGCCACCGATGCCGGAGTAAAAGACCCCTTCTTCAGAATCAGAGCAGATCTGGCCGGTCAGATCAATCTCGAGTGCCATGTTGATGGCAACCATCCGGTTCTGTTTACCAATCACCGTGGAGTCATTAACATACTCAGTGGGCCGGAAGGAAAACAAGGGATTATCGTTGATATAGTCATACAATCTTTTGGTTCCCATGCAGAAGCTGGTGACAATCTTGCCCCGATCCGTGGATTTACGGGCTCCACTGACCGCTCCCGACTCAATCAGATCAATGATATCATCAGTGATCAGTTCCGTATGGATACCCAGGTCATGCTTGTTGTACAAAGCCTGCATCACGGCCTGGGGAACCCGGCCGACCCCGGGAACCCGGCCCAGTCCAAACTCAATCGTGGCGCCGCTCGGGATCAGGGCCGCCACCAATTCGGCGATTCGGGCACTCACCTCGTGCACCGGTTGCGACAGGCGCTCCAGCAGGGGCATATCGGCTGGTACCAGGATATCAAGGTCGGCCACATCAATCAGGCTGTCGCCGCGGGTCCACGGCATCTGCGGATTGACCTGAGCAATCACCAGTGAGGCATTCTCGGCAGCGGCCTTGACGATATCAACAGATACCCCCAGGCTCATCTTGCCTCTGGCATCAGGCGGAGTCACCTGGATCAGGGCCACATCAAGGGGCAACTGCCCGGAGTTCAACAATCCAGGGATGTCCGACATAAGGATAGGGGTATAATCCCCTCTGCCCTCCTGAATCACTTCCCGGACATTATGACCAATAAAAAAAGAATTGATCTTGAAGCAGTCGGCATATTTCCGGTCGGCATAAGGGGCATCGCCCTTGGTCAGGAGCTCAACAATCTCCACATCGCTAAGAGTGCCTGCCATTTCGGTCATAGCCTGCACCAGTACGGTGGGTTCACCGCAACCCGTCCCCAGAAAAACGCGCTGGCCGGAACGGACATTGGCCATGGCCTTCTTGGGGGTCATGATCATATCCTTGTAGGTCTCTTTCCAGTTCACATCATATTCCATGTTTTTCTCCCTCCTCTGGCAACGGAGCCAGGGTCATACGCGCGTCCGCCACTACCGGCTCGGTACCGAACTCACCAACAATAAACGGATTTATATCAAGCTCCAGAATCTGCGGAAAATCAGTGGTCAACTGGCTGATCCGCTGCAGACCGGACGCAATAGCCGTGATATCCACCCCTTTATGTCCCCGCTTACCTTCAAGCATGGCATAGGAACGGGTCGATTTCAGCATCTGGATGGCTTCTTCTTCGGTGATCGGAGCCAGATGGAAGGTTACATCCTTCATCACCTCAACAAAAATTCCGCCCAGACCAAACATGAGCATAGGCCCGAACTGGGGATCACGAGTCATGCCGATGATAATCTCCAAGCCCTTCTTGGCCATCTGTTCCACATAGATCCCTTCAATCAAGGCATCCGGCACCCGTTTGCGGATCTTCAACATCATCAGGTCGTAGGCATCGCTGACTGCCTCACCATTGGCCATATTGAGCATCACTCCACCCAGATCGCTTTTATGGACGATATTGGGAGAAACGATCTTCATGGCCACGGGATAACCGATGCGTTCGGCAATTTCTACGGCCTCCTCAGTAGTGCAGGCCAGAGCCCCATCCTGCACCCGGAACCCGTAGGCCCCGAGGATATCTTTTCCTTTCACCTCACCCAACTGGAGCATGCCGGTGCGCTGACGGCGACTGATAATGCGCTCCACCCGCCTTCGGTTTACCCGGAACCTGGTCACCAGGCGCGGCGGTCGCTGCTTCCAGGCCGCATATTCCACCATGCCCTTCAGGGCAGAGACCGCCCGTTCCGGCGATTCATAATCAGGAAGTCCGGCGGCAGAGAGTTCCTTACGCCCCGGCATCACGTCCCGGCCCCCCATGAACGAGGCTACCACCGGCTTGGAACCGTCCAAGGCCCTGGCAATGGCGATGGCCGTTTCTGCCGGCCTGGTCATGGCCTGAGGAGTAAGAATTACCAGAATGGCATCAACGGACGGATCGTCCTGAGCCGCCTCAATGGCCGCCACATAGCGCTCGGGATCGGCATCGCCGAGTACATCAATCGGGTTGCCCACGCTTGCCGCCTGGGGCAGTTGCGCCCGAAGGGCAGTGGCCGTATTGCGGTCAAGCTCCGCCACCTCCATCCCGGCCTTTTCCACCGCGTCGGCAGCCATGGTGCCAGGACCACCGGCATTGGTGATAATAAGAATCCGGTTTCCCTTGGGCAGCGGCTGCATGGAGAGGGCCGTGGCATAATCAAAAAGAGCATCAAAGGTATCGGCCCGCACCACACCTGAACGTTTGAAGGCCGCACCGTAGGCGGTGTCCACCCCGGCCAGGACTCCTGTATGCGACGCAGCCGCCTTCAGACCGGCAGCCGTTGTTCCTGATTTCAGGATAATCACCGGTTTCCGGGTGGCTGCCTCTTCCGCCGCCTTGACAAAATTATTACCGGTAGCAATATCTTCAAGATAACCGACAATCACCTTGGTCTGCTCATCATGGGCAAGATATGAAAGCAGGTCAACCTCGGAGATATCCGCCTTATTGCCGATACTGATCAGTTTGGCCAGACCAAGATGTCTGCCCGCAGCCAGATCCAGCATGGCGGTACACAGAGCCCCTGATTGGGAAAAAATGGAGATGCCGCCCGGTTCCGGCATCCGGCCGGCAAAAGAGGCATTGAGTCTGGCCTCGGTGTTGATCAGGCCCAGACAGTTTGGCCCCAACACCCGGACATTGTGACGTTGACAGAGTGCAGCGATTTTCTGTTCCTCGGCCAGCCCTTCCGGTCCGGTCTCGCGAAATCCGGCAGTAATAACAATAATCGCCTTGGTTTTAGCCTTGATACTGTCTTCTATCGCTGCCAAAACCATGGCCCGCGGCACTACAATCACGGTCAGATCAATCTCTTTACCCCAGGCTGCAAGGGAGGCATAGCAAGGCAGATCAAACAGGGTGTCAACTGCCGGATTCACCGGGACAATGACCCCGGGAAATCCATCCTGCACCAGATTTGCCAGGATATCATGACCAACCTTGCCCGGGGTTCTGGAAGCGCCAATCACCGCCACCGACTCAGGGCGAAACAGGACATCAAGACTCATATCAGCTCCTAAAGAAAATTATTATTCATATATTCAACAAGACCAGCCAGCACAAGGCAGTTTTCTCACAGCGCCTCTGCGCGAGCTAACTCCTGTACTAAAAAAATGAGGACCAAAAAGTGTTCAGATTTCCGCCATCGGCAAACCCCATTACAAGGCCGGATGGATTCCTGCCTCCCGCAGTAAAACGACTACTGAAGCAATCTTGTAGGTATTTAAGCGAAGATAGATCCGGTTGCCATGTTCCATATCTTGAATACGCAGCAGACGGGTAAAAGGGATATTATGCAGTTCAAGCAAGGTGACGATTCTGGTCATAAGACCGCTCTGGCCGTCGTCATCAATGCCAAGCAGTACCGACCCTTTCTCACCAACCCCGAAAAGCTCTTTATAGGCGGTAAGCAGATCCCGGCTGGAAAAAATGCCAACCAGCTGGCCGTCTTCAAGGACCGGCAATGCCCCCACACCCTCGCGATCAAAAAGGAGCAGGGCATCATCAAGGGTCGATTCGGGGGTCAGTCCGACACACTCGGTGCTCATGATATCCACCACCGTCGTTTTCTCCACCCGTTCATAAGCCTGCAGACGTTCACTTTCAGAAAGCACCGAGGAAGGATAAGCCGAACGCAGATCACGGTCGGTAATCATTCCCACCAGTTGTCCCTGCCCATCCACCACCGGCAGATGACGGAAATGATTTTCATTCAATAAACGCCTGGCCTCAGGAAGCGACATATCAGGCGTTGCCGTCAACGGTTCTCGGATCATATATCTGGAAATATACATGGCATCTATTCAGCAAAAGTTAGAGTTCAATAATTTCATCGGGATTTTATCTGCTTCAATGAAAAATCACCGGACCAATAGTCCCTGCACATACGCCTCAACCGACTCTCCCAGCACTGTCAACTCATAGCCGCCCTCAAGGATGGAAAGCAATCTGCCACGACAGTACAGATTGCTCCAGCTGCGGACACTCTCTCCTATTTTTTCAAACATCCCTGTCGAATAGAGCAGACCCGACATCTCATCGGCTCGATGGCCGTCAAATCCGGCCGCTACAATCATGGCATCAGGCTGCCACTGCGCAATCTTTTCTTCCACTAGCGGGAGCAGCGCCAGAAGCTGGGCATCGCCCGCACCGGGAGAAAGCGGCAGGTTAAGAATGGAACCGCGACCAGCAGCAAACCCTTTTTCATCCGCATAGCCTGTTCCTGGATAGCTGAAGCTGGGATGCTCATGGATGCTGACATACAAGGAATCCTCCTCCCGCTCAAAGGCCGACTGAATCCCGTTGCCATGATGGGCATCAAAATCAAAGACCATTATGCGCTTGCGACCATAGTGCTGCTGCCAGTAACGAGCCGCCACCACACAGTTATTGAAGAAACAGAAGCCAAAAGGTCTGGTCCGTTCGGCATGATGCCCTGGCGGACGGACCAGAGCAAAACACTGCTGCGCCTGCCGCTGTTCGAGCAGATCAATGGCGGTGAGTCCGGCACCGGCAGAAAGGACTGCCACATCATAGGAGTCATAACCGATCTGGTTATCAGGATGATCAATAAAGGTCTTGCCCGAGAGGACCGCCTCTTCAAGACGAAAGAGCCACCCCTCATCATGGGCTGCCATCAGCCATTGTCTCTCGGCCGGCCGACTCTGAAACTGTTCAAGGAGGGCAAAGCAATCACTCTGTTCAAGGGTCGCCAGAATGGACTGAAGCCTGGCCGGGATCTCGGGGTGATCTCCACCCGTATCGTGATCCAGAAAACGGGAATCGGTGATGAGTGTGAGCAATGAAGGGAGAGGCATAATTACCTGAGAGGAAAGGTCATGAAACAAACGGATGTTGAATAATTCCTTTCTTTCGGTGTATCCTGCTGTTCAAACGATGTCAAATGGATTCATTCTTCGGGTAGCTTCAACAACATGCAGACAGGAGCACGTTCCTTATGATCGATATCACTCTCTACCGTTCAGCCCTTTGACCACGGTGCCATATGGCCCGTAAAACTCTGTATGAGTTAATCGACAACAAGCCTGAAATACACATTGAAGAAGTGGATATTATCACCAACCCCCTGCGGGCATTAAAGGATGGCATTCGCTTTATTCCCACCCTGAAGAACGGCGATAAGACCCTGAGCGGCATTTTTCTCAGCCGCACGGAAATTCAAAACTTTTTAAAAGAGGCAGGCCTGCAACTGTAAAGGAATCCTGTTTCAACGAACAAGCCATCCCTGTCTTTGATTTTCCTTTCAAAATGGTGGGGCAATGGTGACCAGGATGCGCATATCAGTGTCGGCCTTGACCCCATGCGGCTCGTTAATATCACTGACCAGGATATCACCGGCCACGGCGGGCAGAGCTGTCTCATTTTCTCCCAAAAACTGACCGCTGCCTTCAATAACCTGAATACTTACCTGACCATCCGCCGGATGACGGTGCACCGGAAAGATCTGCCCCGCCTGCAGGTTGAAATTCAATATCCTGAAATAAGGTGAATCGTGGAGCAGAAACCGCTTCAATCCTTTCTCTTCAAAGATCCGGGACTCGGCCAGATGGATCATCTTCATATGTATTCCTTTTAGACTTTGACAGTCTCGTAAAGAGTCATTGGGGGGATGGCTAAGAAAAAATCGTCAACGGCAAGGCACACACATCCCAAGGACTGCGGCGTACTGATCAAGTACGCCGCAGTGACGAGACAATGTGCGGCAAGGCGGCAGTTGGCAAATTTTTTGCAACGCCATCAACATCTTCTAAAAATTTTGGGTATACCAAACAGCTCCTCAGGAAACATGAGCAGCCCGGTTCAGGCTGCAGAGCGTCGCCTTGATCGAGGCAATAATGATATCCGTATCTACCCCCGCCCCCCAGAATTTCCTGCCGTCAGGATATTCCGTTTCAATATAGGCAACGGCCTTGGAGCTCGATCCCTTGGTCAGGGCATGTTCATGATAACCGCAAAGGGTAAATTCACAGCCAAGTCCCTGTTTGAGAGCCTCGCAAAAGGCGTCCAACGGACCGTTGCCAACAGCCGACACAGTGCGAGATTCACCATTGACACTGATAACGGCCTCAACATCGGCCGAGGAGCGCTCTTCGTCGGCATCCACGTGCCGTTTCAGGACATTGAAGCTCGTCAGGCTATAGGGGCGGACAACAGTAAGATATTCATTTTTAAAGGCATCCCAGACTTCGTTCAGCTGCAATTCCCGACCCTCGCGATCAGTGAGTTTCTGAATTACCCCTCCAAATTCAGGATGCATCTCTTTCGGCATCTTGAAGCCAAATTCCCGGTCCATGATCCAGGCAACCCCGCCCTTACCCGACTGACTGTTGATCCGGATAATGGACTCATAGCTCCGCCCGACATCCCTGGGATCAATGGGAAGATAAGGAACAGCCCATATACCGTCAGCCGAGGCATCACAGGCGTTCATTCCCTTGTTGATGGCATCCTGATGGGAACCGGAAAAGGCGGTATACACCAGCTCACCGGCATAGGGATGACGAACATGGACCGGAATCCGAGTCACCCGTTCGGAAACGTTTATCACGTTGTTGATATCATGGAGATTCAGCCCCGGATCGATACCCTGGGTAAACATATTCAGCGCCAGCGTGATAAGATCGACGTTGCCGGTACGCTCCCCGTTGCCAAACAGGGTTCCCTCCACCCGATCACCACCGGCCATCAACGCCAGCTCAGTGGCCGCGACCGCGCATCCACGGTCATTATGGGCATGGAGACTGATAATGGCACAATCGCGGTGCTTCATATTTCCACAGAACCATTCAATCTGGTCGGCATAGACATTGGGCGTCGCCATCTCAACCGTAGCGGGCAGGTTAATAATCACCTGATTCTCGGGAGTCGGCCCCCATACCCCCATGACCGCTTCGCAGATCTCGAGGGCAAAGTCCAGCTCAGTGCCGGTGAAACTTTCAGGAGAATATTCATAGCGGAAAGATGTCTCAGGATAGAGCGCCGCCTCCTGCCGAATGATCTGTGCCCCTTCAATGGCCAGGGCGATAATCTCCGCCCTGTTTTTCTGAAAGACAATACGCCGCTGGAGGGTGGAGGTGGAGTTGTAGAGATGAACCACCGCCTTTTTTGCACCTTTCAGGGCCTCAAAACTCCTCTTGATAAGATGTTCCCGGGCCGGGGTCAGGATCTGAATGGTCACATCTTCGGGTATCAGCTCCCGTTCAATAAGTATCCGGGAAAAATCAAATTCCACCTGCGAAGCCGAGGGAAAACCAATCTCAATCTCCTTGAATCCGATATCCACCAACAGTTGAAAAAGCTCCAGTTTCTCCTCAAGATTCATAGGCTGAACCAGGGCCTGATTGCCATCACGCAGATCAACACTGCACCAGTCAGGGGCCTTGGTGATTGTTTTTTCTGGCCAGGTACGGGTTGGCAGATCAAACCGGGGATAAGGGCGATACTTTTTCACTGCATCAGGATTCATGACCTTCAAACTCCTTTTTTGAGATGGTTTTTAGACCTGTAAAAACCACAGACAAGCCGTTGTAATAAAATAAAATCGTTATCTGACTATATGAGAGACGGGATAAAGAACTGTTGAGAAACAGGCAAAAAAACATTGATCATTTCCAAACGGCTCCTAAATAAAAAAAGGCCGGGGTTTTGAACCGCGGCCTTTGGATTTTACTATTTATTTGCGCACAATCAAAATTTCGCCATCCCCGCCACAGTCCAAATTGGATAAATGCCTGGTAGCAACAGTAAGAGAGAGAAATAAGTTTGCATAAGCTCTAAAGTCCGCAAAGAAAAATTTATTGAAAGAATAAGAATAGAGTAAACTCGATTCTCGATCCTTGTCAAGGAGCTTTTTCATATCTTTTCCTGCCTCAGCATCTCTCCAGCCCATCAGGCAGTCCCATGCTTTATGCCATTCAAAAGAGAAATAGCATTCCAGGAATCTTTCCCAGATGCAACCTTCATTCTTGACATAAGTCCTCTTATCGATATATATTCTTTGTTTTAGTATATTTTTTAACATATAGACACCTTGAAGAATTCAGTTTTGCAGTTAACTTCAAGGAATAATAAAACAATGTTTACCCCATTTGATTGGAACCAGACTTGGTACTCACTTAGTGTATTTTATTTAAATCAGGACAGGTTTGTTCAGAGACTTTTTTTTAGGATTGTCAACTTTTCTGAAAAACCTCAATAAATGAAAGGAAGAGGCTTCATGGAAAAAATTAGCGGTTCACAGGCCATCATACGATGCCTTCAGGAAGAAGGAATAAAAACTATTTTTGGTTTCCCCGGTGGCGCTGTCATTGATCTCTTTGACGCCCTGATGGATTCTGACATTACGAACGTTCTTGTCCGACACGAACAAGGCGCTGTCCATGCAGCTGACGGACTGGCCAGAGTTACCGGCGAAGTCGGTGTCGCCCTGCTCACCTCCGGCCCGGGCGCTACCAATGGCGTAACCGCTATTGCCACTGCCTATATGGATTCCATCCCCCTTGTCATCCTCACCGGCCAGGTGCCCACCCCCCTGATCGGCAATGATGCCTTCCAGGAGGTCGATATCGTCGGAATCACCCGTCCCTGCACCAAACATAACTATCTGGTGAAAGACGCCAAAGATCTGGTGTCTACCCTGCGCGAGGCATTCCATATCGCCCGCACCGGTCGCCCAGGCCCGGTACTTGTAGATCTGCCTAAAGATGTTGTGGCCAAGATGGTTGACTTCCCTGAGAAAAAGCCAATCAGGATGCAAAACTATCAGCCTACCTATGAACCGCATCCAGGGCAGATAGAGAAAGCATGTAAAAAGATCCTGAAGGCCAAAAATCCAGTGCTCTATGTCGGCGGCGGTGTCATTCTTTCCAATGCCAACGAAGAGCTGACTGAGCTGGCCAGAAAACTCAACATGCCTGTCACCATGACCCTGATGGGCCTTGGCGGTTTTCCCGGAAGCGACCCGCTCTCCATGGGTATGCTCGGCATGCATGGCAGTTATACCGCCAACATGGCCGTTGCCAACAGTGATCTCCTGATCGCAGTCGGAGCCCGTTTTGATGACCGGGTCACCGGCCGTCTCGACGCCTTTGCCCCCCATGCAACCATCATCCATATTGACATTGACCCCACTTCCATCAGTAAAAATGTCAAGGTTGACATCCCCATTGTCGCCGACTGCAAACATGCCCTCACGGCCATGAACGCCTGGTTCAACAACTCCAGCGATTTTAACCGTGAGCAGGTCGCGGCCAGCCATGAACCATGGCTGGCAACCATCGGTGAGTGGACCAAAAAGCATCCAATGGGCTACCTTGATGAAGGGGATATCATTAAACCCCAATATGTCATTCAGAAGTTGGACGAACTCACCCATGGTGATGCCATCATCACCACAGAGGTCGGCCAGAATCAGATGTGGGCCGCCCAGTTTTACAAATTCAACAAGCCACGACAGTGGGCAACATCAGGTGGCCTTGGCACCATGGGTTATGGGCTTCCTGCCGCCATCGGCGCCAAGATGGCTTTTCCCGAAAAGACAGTTATCGATGTGGCCGGCGATGGTTCCATCCAGATGAACATCCAGGAACTGGCAACGGCAAAACAGTATAAGTGCCCGGTCAAGATTGCCATCCTTAACAATAACTACCTGGGAATGGTACGTCAGTGGCAGGAACTTTTCTACAACAAACGCTACGCCGGAACCGTCATGGAGGTGACCCCTGACTTTGTGATGCTGGCTCAGGCATACGGTGCAGTCGGCTTACGAGCCACCAAGAAAAGTGAGGTAGAAGCAGTAATCAAAGAGGCCCTGGCCACGGACAATACCGTTATCATGGACTTTGTTATTGCCAGAGAGGAATGTGTATTCCCAATGGTACCGGCAGGTAAGGCCACCACCGAGATGCTTCTGGTCTAGCTGTCGGTCTGGTGCCTTGTTGAAGGTGCCTTGAAAGAATCAGGGAAGGGTCAGTTTTTTATCCGCTCCCTGCTAACTATATTTTGCACAGGACAAACAGATGAAACATACAATTTCCGTACTTCTTCAAAATAAGCCGGGAGTTCTTTCACGGGTTACCGGTCTCTTCAGCGGCCGCGGCTTTAATATCGAAAGCCTCAGTGTTGCCGAGACCCTTGAACCCAGTATCTCCTGCCTGACCTTAGTCACCCGTGGCGACGAGGCTATTATAGAACAGATCACCAAACAATTGCACAAACTCATCGATGTCATCAAGGTTACCGACATCAGTGACAGCGAATATGTTGAGCGGGAGATGGTTCTGATCCGGGTCAAGGCTGAGGCTCAAACCAGGGCTGAAGTCCTGCGGGTCATTGACATCTTCCGGGGAAAGGTGGTGGATGTCAGTCCAAAATCCTATGCGGTTGAGGTTACCGGCTCCGCATCAAAGGTTCAGGCCATCATTGATATCCTAAAACCAATAGGCATCCAGGAAATCGTGCGTACCGGCACCATTGCCATGGCTAGAGCCAGTAAAAAATGAAATCTCCCCAGATCCCCATAGCCAAGGAAGGATATCCTTTTATTGCCTTCAGCGCCTTTGTCACCTTGATCATTGCTGTTTTAGGCTATGATATTTTCGCTCTCGCGGCGTTGGCGATTACCACTTTTGTACTTTGTTTCTTCCGGGATCCGGAGCGCATCGGCCCAATCAGCGAAGATGCGTTGATCTCACCTGCCGACGGGAAGGTTATTCTGATTGAAAAAATCATTGATGACCAATATCTACTCGGCCAGGTGTACAAGGTTTCAATCTTCATGAACGTTTTTAACGTCCATGTCAATCGTTCCCCCGTAAGCGGCACTGTTGATAAGATCATTTATACTCCCGGCGAATTTTATTCGGCAGACTCCAACCGCGGTGCCATGCACAATGAACATTGCGCGACCATTGTGCAAAGCGCAAGTGGACATCGACTTGCTTTTGTCCAGGTAGCAGGCCTTATTGCCAGAAGAATTGTCTGCTGGCTGGAAGCAGATGATCAAGTTCGCCGCGGCGAGCGCTTCGGCCTGATTCGTTTTGGGTCCCGTGTTGATCTCTATCTTCCTACCCAGACTCAGCTCGAGGTTACAATCGGTCAGAAAGTCAGGGCCGGTGAATCAGTAATTGGCTATCTTCCCTAAAAGAGGGGCGTCAGGAAAGCTGCACACCCAGCCCCGAAACATCTTTTTCCGGTATATCCTTGCAGCCATCCTCACAGGAGGAAATCTATCATGTCAGAAACTCCAGCAGAAATGAGTTCAAAGTTTTATCCACTCCCGTGCATGTTTACCCTGGCCAGTCTCTTTTGTGGATTTTACTCTATGATCGCCTCGGTCAATAAAGATTTTAAGACCGCGGCCATTGCCATCCTGGTGGCGGCAATTTTTGATGGTCTTGATGGCCGGGTCGCCCGGATGACCAGAACCACAAGTCAATTCGGTGTGGAACTTGACTCCCTCTGTGACATGGTCTCTTTCGGTGTCGCCCCGGGACTCCTGGCCTATCTCTGGGCTCTGAATCCCTATGGACGGTATGGCTGGCTTGCTGCATTTCTCTATGTGGCCATGACCTCCTTACGTCTGGCCCGTTTCAACTCCCAGGACACCAAGTCGGAGAGTAAGGATTTTGTCGGCCTGCCATGTCCTGCCGCAGCTGCCATGATCGTCACCAGTGTTCTTTTTTGTCATTATATTGGCATCACCGGGGAAGTAAAGCACATCTCCCTGCTACTGCTTGTCTATCTGCTCTCCTACCTGATGGTCTCTACCCATCGGTACCTTAGTTTTAAGAAACCAAGCGCGGGGAGATTCAAGACATTCCAGATCCTGGTCGGGATGATTCTCCTCTTCGTCCTTGTTGCAGCTGAACCCGAGATCATGCTTTTTCTGATCTGCCTGCTCTATATCGCCTCCGGTCCCGGAATGGCAGTCTACAGCAGGATTCGAGGACTGAAAAAAGAACCCGTTTCTTCTCACCATCACTCGTCTTAACACACAACAGTACCTTGAAAACAAGGAACGCGAAAAATATCAGCATCTTTATAAGGAAAATTGAACATGAGCAGTGAACCAAAAAAATATAATGTTGCCATCGCCGGCGCCACTGGGGCCGTTGGTGGTGCCATGCTTGACGTATTACGCCGGAAGAATTTCCCTGTAGGCGAGTTGCGACTCCTTGCCTCCGAACGCTCTGTTGGCAAAAAGATCTCGTTTGGAGGAAAAGAACTGTCCGTTCAGCTCCTCTCCAAAGACTCCTTTACCGGAATAGACATTGCCCTTTTTTCAGCCGGCGCGGCGCGTTCCCTTGAATTTGCACCAGCTGCCGCTGCTGCAGGCGCGGTGGTCATCGATAATTCCAGTGCCTTCCGCATGGATCCGGAAATCCCCTTGGTAGTCCCTGAGGTAAACCCTCATGCTATAGCGCAATACACCAAGCGGGGCATAATTGCCAACCCCAACTGCTCCACTATTCAGATGCTGGTTGCTCTGAAACCTATCTATGACAAAGTCGGCATCAAGCGCCTAGTGATCTCAACCTATCAGGCAGTCTCGGGCACCGGCGCCAAGGCCATTGACGAGCTCAAAGCTCAGGTCCTTGCCTATGCTGCAGGCAAACCCATGGAACACAAGGTATACCCCCACCAGATTGCCTTTAACTGCCTCCCCCAAATTGACAGCTTTCTCGACAACGGCTACACCAAGGAAGAGATGAAGATGGTCAACGAGACCAGGAAAATATTTGAAGACGACACTATCGGTGTCACTGCTACTGCAGTGCGGGTACCCGTCATTTACGGACACTCCGAGGCGGTAAACATTGAGACCAAACAGAAGATCAGTGCTGCCGAAGTCAAAGAGCTTTTAGCCCATGCCCCTGGCGTCCAGCTTGTAGATGAGCCAACCCTGTCCCGCTACCCACTGGCCGTCGACTGTGAAGGAAAGTTCGAGACTCTGGTGGGAAGAATACGAGAAGATGAATCCATCACAAATGGCATCAACATGTGGGTAGTCTCTGACAATATCCTCAAGGGAGCAGCCCTCAACGCCGTCCAGATCGCTGAATATTTTATCGCCAACTACAAATAACTATTTGTTTCATGAAAATTTAAAAAGAGGATGGCCACACCACAAAGTCCAATGACGAGAGGTGCGAAGTCTAAGAAGCGAATCGTACTTTTTTGGTACGCCGCAGTGACGAGGGATACAGCGCAACGAAGTTTTTAGGGTTTTTGGATGACACCATAAATAAGTGAGAATTATTAGCGGGTATGCCAAGGGCAGAAAACTTATTCCACCACCGGCCCGTGAGAATATCATTCGTCCGACCTCTGACCGGGCACGTGAAGCGCTCTTCAATATTATAGCTGCTCAGGTTCAGGGGGCCTCTGTTCTTGATCTCTTTGCCGGGACAGGGGCTTTGGGAATCGAGGCGCTGAGCCGTGGGGCCAAATATGTTTGTTTTGTTGATTATCACCCCCAGGCGCTGGATCTTATAAGCAGGAATATTCAGATCTGCATGGACGCCTTCAACAAGCAACAGCAAGGTTATAATAAGAGCGCAATCAGCATCAATCCCGAAGAGTCCAGACCTGTCTCAGTACTCAAACATGACCTGCGAAAAGGCTTGCCTTATTTTTCAAAAAATCTGCAGACCAGACCGGGTTTTGATCTAATTTTCCTTGATCCTCCTTATTCTCAGGGCCTGTCCCTGCAGTTACTGAGTGCCCTTGATAGCAGTTCCCTTCTCCGTGAGCACACCCTGCTCATCGTTGAAGATCGTGCCAAAGAATCTCTGCCGACACATCTGACGAGACTAACTCTGGTGGATCAGCGTAAATATGGTGAGGCCGGTTTCTGGTTTTATCAACCGATGCAGCAAGGGACCCCATGATGCCCCTCCAATCACCAACCCTCGCAATTTATCCCGGCACCTTTGACCCCATCACCATGGGCCATATGGACATTATCGGCCGGGCCCTGAATCTCTTTGACCGGATTATTATCGCCATTGCCATCAACCCAGGAAAGACACCGCTGTTCACCTTGGATCAAAGGATAGAGATGATCCAAAAATGTTTCCCTGAAGAACACCCGCGAATCGAAATCGCCGCAGTTTCCGGTCTTCTTGTCAACTACGCTGTACAGCGTGGTGCCAAGGCCATTATTCGCGGGTTGAGAGCGGTGTCGGACTTTGATTACGAACTGCAACTGGCACTGATGAATCGCAAACTGGAGCGTGAAGTGGATACCATCTTTCTAATGCCTGCTTTCCGCTGGATCTATATCAGCTCTTCAATTATCAAAGATGCGGCAAGACACGGCGGCGACGTGAGTGAACTTGTCCCAGCGCACGTGAATCAGCTTTTGATAGATGTATTTTCTTCTTCAGCCTGAATTCCGAACGTACCACTGTCATGCCGCCTGCAAAAAAACTTCATTCGCTGCCCCGTTCCCCACGCCGCTTTATTCTTTGGCTGGGCCTGTTTGCCCTCTGCTATCCGATCCTGCGTTTTCTGGGATACAAGATCCCAAGGCAACCACGCCTGATTGAAGTCAAGAGCACCCTTGCCCCCGGCGCGTTTTTTCTTGGACCTGACTTCATTCTCTTTGAGAGCAAACAAGGCCCCTGGGCCGTATCACGAACATGTACCCATCTCGGCTGCAAGATCAATTATCGGGAGAAAGAAGGGTTTATGGAATGTCCCTGCCACCAATCCCGTTTCACCCCGCAGGGCGATGTCATCCACGGTCCGGCAAAAAAAGCACTTCCCCGTTTCAAGGTTGAGAAGATCGACAATGGAAGCGGTGGCTACATCGTCACCATCTGACGATCACTGCGAACTCCCTATGAATGGCATATTAAAAAAGAGCGCCTTGATACGCACCGTAAGATGGGGAGAATGGAGTCTCGTGACCCTTTTTATCTCCGTGCTTTCCGGCATCCTGGTGGCATTCCAGTACGATCCGGCAACGCCGTTCTATTCTGTCGGATCTCTCGATCTACTGGTTCCCTTTGGCGACTATTTCCGTTCCTTGCATTTTTATTCCAGCCAACTGTTTTTTCTGCTCACCCTTATCCACCTCTGGGCCATCTTTGAACCCGCTGCTACCTATAGCCGGACCCAATGGATCAGATTGACCGCGACACTGCCCGTAGCCCTGCTTCTTCTCTTTACCGGCTATGTCCTGCGAGCAGACAGCACCGGCGCCTCTGCCGGTCTGATCGCCGAGAATATCATCACGGCCATTCCCGGAGTGGGCACCACCCTGAATGATCTCCTCTTTTCCATCACCGATGACGGCATGAAGCGGGTCTATGTCAACCATGTCATCGGGTTCGGAATTGTATGGGGGGTTCTTGCCTGGGAACATCTGCGAAAATACAGGACCTCTTTCCGGGATCATCCTTTGCTGACAGCCATCATCCTTCTTTGCTGCCTACTGGCCACCGCCCCCTTTGACCCGGAAAGGCTTGGGGTTTTTCACATCAATGGCCCCTGGTTTTTCCTCGGGCTCCAGGAACTGCTCAGATCTGTCCCCCCTCTACTCGCCGGTGTTATCTTCCCCAGCACCCTGCTTTTCGCCCTGTTCTTCCTGCAACGACACAACAGATATTATCCGCAAATCATCACCTTTATCGTTGGATGGCTTGGTATCTACACCCTTCTCAGCGCTATTGCCTTGTGCCGCTAGGCAATGGCTGCTGATTAATTTCGTAACTTCCTTAACAGGTAACTAAACACCGCTCATCCCTGGTCCGCATTGCTTACCATGGCACACAGCTCATCGGCCATGGCCTGAATCACCTTCTCATCCTGTCCTTCAATCATCACCCTGATCAATGATTCAGTACCGGAAGGACGCACCAGAATACGGCCGCTAGCCCCTAGTTTCTGCTCCATTTTCTGGACCGTAGCCGTAAAATCAGGGATATGACTCACATCTATCTGCGAGGAGGTGCGGACATTCTTCAATACCTGCGGAAAACTCTCCATGATGGTGGCCAATTCAGACAGGGGTTTGCGCTGTTTTTTCATGATGGCGAGCAGTTGCAAAGCCGCAAGATTGCCGTCCCCGGTGGTGATCTGGTCAAGGAAGACCAGATGCCCGGACTGCTCTCCGCCAAAGGAATAGCCATTCTTCCGCATCTCCTCAACCACGTACCGATCACCGACCTTGGTGCGGACCATCCGTCCGCCCATCTGTTGCATGGCCACTTCCAGCCCCATGTTTGACATGACGGTCGCCACCAGGGTCTTCTTCTTCAGCTTCCGTTGCCGCATCAGCTCGGCGGCACAGATGGCCATGACATGATCGCCATCAATGATCCGTCCATTTTCATCGGCAACAATGAGCCGATCACCATCGCCGTCGAGGGCAATACCGATATCGGCACCGGTTTGCCGCACCACCTCCGCCATGTGTTGCGGGTGTAATGCCCCGCAATCCTTGTTAATATTCTTTCCATCCGGATTCACCCCAAAGGTGGTGACTTTTGCCCCCAGCTCCTCAAAAACATGAGGGGCCACGCCGTACGTTGCACCGTGGGCACAATCGAGGACAATATGGAAGTCAACGAGGGTAAATTTCTGGGGAAAGGTGTTTTTTAGAAAAACGATATATCGCCCTTTGGCATCGTCGATACGACGAGCCCGGCCCACTTCATCAGCCACTGGTCTGAGAGCCGCCATCTTCTGCGAGAAGATCAACTCTTCGATATCCGCCTCATACTCATCTGACAACTTAAAGCCATTACTGGAAAAGATCTTGATCCCGTTGTCCTGGAAAGGATTGTGGGAGGCGGAGATGACGACTCCGGCGTCGGCCCGCATTGAGGTGGTGATAAAGGCGATACCCGGGGTGGGCAAAGGACCGACAAGAAGTACATCCACACCCATAGAACAGATTCCGGCGGCCAGGGCATTTTCAAGCATATATCCTGAGAGTCGGGTGTCCTTGCCAATAACAATCCGATGACCGTGGGCCCGGTCTTTGACTTGAAAGGCAATGGCCCTGCCAACTTGCATGGCTATCTCGGTGGTCATAGGGTAGATGTTCGCCACCCCCCGTATTCCATCCGTTCCAAATAATTTCTTCATGCTTACCTTCTCTTTCGTTTCCATAATCGTCCGATATTACTCTATTTATCAAGAATGCTGATAAAACAACACACCGAAACCAATCTACACCCCTCCCACCCGAGCAGGATCGGACGATAAACCGTCATGAGAACCAATCTATTTTTTCGGGGAAATCTCGTCCAGCTTTGGCAAAAGCGGTAACTTTTCCGATTTTTCTTCAATAAAAGTCACCACCGGGGGATCCACCTTGACAATCTGGATAGGAGTCGAGGTAATTTCTCGGGGGACAACCATGACCGTCATCTTTCCTTCGTCACCTCCATCAACGATGGTCGCCTTGAACAAAGATTGCAGGTCCTTATTCTCCCGGGCCAGACTTCTGGGCAAGATTGCGGTCACGGTAACCGAGGAGGGGGTAATTTCCCGCGAACTTCCCTGGATATTCATTTCAATGGGTACCCCGGAGATCTTCTTCTCTA
The DNA here is from genome assembly GCA_028697885.1 of Desulfocapsaceae bacterium. Classification (GTDB taxonomy): domain Bacteria; phylum Desulfobacterota; class Desulfobulbia; order Desulfobulbales; family Desulfocapsaceae; genus UBA2270. Next base: position 22,654 of record JAQVER010000026.1, on the reverse strand, counting down.
CCGTTTCTTCAACAATTACCAAATCGGCGGTCACCGAAGTTTCACCGATCAAATCGAGAAGAGCCGGACTGAGATCCAAGGGTACTTGCAACTGGATGGGTTTATTCATGCCACTTATATCAATCACCTGCGTCTGCAAGAAGCTCAGTTGCGCCAATACTGCCTGTGGTCCGGTAATAGATATTGTCTCCGGTTTCATCACAATATCCTGCAGAATATAATGAGGCGCCAGATTGCCCTTGGTTTCCGGCTTCACCTCAAGCTGTTTCTGGATCAGTTTATCGAGTGAGAAGATAATAGAGTCAGGCTGCACCCGCAGGACTTTCATCCCACGCGGCACAGGAATTGACTGATTCTCGTTTTTGATCACCATGGTCCCCGCCACGGCATGACCGAGATCCACCTGCCTGGTTATGTCTCCTTTCTCAATCTTCAAGACCAGACTGCGCGGTCCACTGACCGTAACCTCAATCTCCCGCTTGAACTGATTGGATATAACCAGATCTCTAGGCAGATTAATAACCTCAATGGGAACCATCACATTCTTATCTACGGTGTCATCCCCACCGACAAAATACCAGAGGACCACAGCCAGGACCAAAGAGATGAAACGGAGAGTCCAATCCTGCGGCCACATCTCCTGCCACCGCCTGAAATCATTAACATTCAATGGGTTAGTAAAGAGTTTCATGATCTGCCCACCCAATTTTTCCAGGCCTGCGCCTGTGTTTCTTTCGCCACAAAAATGGCATGGAGTCCTTTGGTCAGGGTCATTTCATCACTCATGAGCGTCAGCGCTCCATGTTGCACCAACGAGACCTCCTGAGTCTCCTCAGACACCACAATTACCACCGCGTCAGTTTCCTCTGAGAGACCGATTGCCGCCCGGTGCCTGGTACCAAATCGTTTATTAATATACGGATTTTTAGTCAAAGGCAAAATACATCCTGCCGTTTGAATGCGTCCTTTATGGATAATAACTCCACCATCATGCAAAGGAGAGACAGGCATAAAGATAGAGATCAACAGTTCCTTGCTCAAACTGGCATCAAGATCAGAGCCGGATTCCACAAAATCACGCAAGCCAATCTCCCGCTCCAGTACAATCAAGGCGCCGATACGCCGTTTGGACAGATAAAAGACTGCCCGGACGATTTCATCCAGTTCCTTCTCGGCCATATCCAAATTCTTCTGAAAAGGAGATTTTCCCACCTGGGTCAGGGCCATGCGGATATCATGCTGAAAAACAATGACCACAATCAACAACAAGGAGCTGAGAAAGGTCTTAAGCAACCATTGCAGGGCTGCCATATCAAGAGCTATGGACATGAAATAGACAGCACTGAGCACCAAAAGTCCAAGGATCATCTGCACAGAACGCGTGCCTTTGATAATCAGGATAAGCTGATAAATGATAAAGGACACCACCAGGATATCCAGAATATCCTGCCAGCGAAGAAATTTGAGTATCTCAAGCATAATAAAAGGGAAACAGAAAACAGGGGACGGAAAAGAGGAAACAAGCACGATTCGTCATCCATACATCAGATGGCTGACAATCCCTACACCTCCAGCATCTTAAGCCGTCACGGAACCGGCGCATTCTAATTTTCAGTGTACAGCATTTTCTCTGCTTCTTTCAATACATACTTAACAAGAAAGTAAAAAGTTGAAAGTTGAAAGTTAAAGATGTTAGATTGCTTCCGTAATGTTTATTTTTTACCGAACAACCTTTTGTTACCCTTTCCTCAGAACACTGATTCATCATGTCCAATCATTTTGGCACTATCTCCATCAATCCTGAGCCTGACGCTCCGACTCCGCGGCCCAGGAGACAAAAAACTGGCAGACGGTCAAAACCAAAGAAATCAACACCGAACCAGACACAATCAAGACGCTGGCTACTTCTGTTCATTATCCCGGCTTTTCTGATGACTGCCTATGGCGCCGTCGGTTTTTTCTTCGGTCCTTCCCTGCTCACGGGCTATCTTTCGGATTCTCTCCGACAAAGCACCAACCTTGGCCTGACTACCGGCGAAGCACGCTTTAATCCCTTTACCCTGCAACTTCAACTGGACAAAGTTGCCACAACAGACAACTCTCAAGGTCTGGCCCCGGAGACCACGCTTCTGAAGATCAACCACCTCCTTATCGACTTGAACCTGATGGCTCTGCTGCGCAACGGACTGGCCTGCAACCGTCTGGAAATTCAGGGACTGACCCTGTCCATCATCCGCTACCCGGACAAATCATACAACCTGCCCAATCTTGTTTCTGAACATAATTTGGAGACCGAAGAAGGGCACCTTTCTCTGTCCCGTCTGCCAGTCCTCTTTTCTCTGAACAACATCACCATCAGCGACAGCACTATTCTCTTTGATGACCGTCTCACCGGCAAAAAACACAGCGTAGAACAGATCAAACTCGATCTTCCGACCCTCTCAAACTATTCCTTTGCCGCCAAGGAATATATCCGTCCCCATTTTTCGGCAGTCATCAATGGCAGCCCTCTCGAACTCTCCGGAGAGGCCGCACTTCCCGGAGAAAACGGCCAGAATGGACTGAAGACGAATCTAGCCTGCAATGTCCAGGATCTCGACCTTCCCCTCTATTTTGCTTACCTGCCGAAATCTCTCCCCCTGATTCTCAGTCAAGGGAAAGGGAATGGCAAGATTCAGATCGCCTTTATCCCCGAAGGCAAAAAAGGAGGCCATCTCAGCCTTTCTTTTCGGCTTACGACAACGGACATCGTGCTGGGAAACACAGAACAGACCCTGTCTCTGACTGCGCCCACAATGGAAATTGAGGGAAACCTACAGCCACTTGCAGGCGGTCTGCACATCCGGAATATGCACATTCTACAACCCCACCTTTCAGCAAATCAAGCCCACTTTGCACAAAATGTATCCCGGCTTTTTCCCACCCCAGCCGACAGTCAGAAGGAGACGGGACAAGGAAATCACCTGGATATTGATTCACTTATCGTGGAAGATGGTGTTCTGCAACTCGATGATAAAATGCAAAAGGATTCCGTCCCGCCACCCTGGAAATCCATTGAGCTTAATGTGAAGAATTTTCAGCTCGTCCCGGACCAGACCAGAGACAAGGGCACGTTTACACTCAGCTCCACACAGGAAAAGACCAACGCTTCCATGACCTGGCAAGGATCTTTTAACAGTAGGGGGATACCAGGTGGCACCCTGCAACTAAACAATATCAAGGCCGCGACCCTCCTCTCCTTCATTGCCTCAGGACAAGCCGCAGAGGCCTCCGGGTCTGCTAATCTGAGTGGCCACTTCAGCTTTGACCCGACAGCACGGAATTCAGCTATGGCTAGCTTGATCGATGCCAGCACCGAATTCCATGATTTAAAACTGCTTGACCGAAATAAAGTCTGGCTCTCGGCCAAAACAGCCCAAATCAAAGATACAAAGTTCAAAGGAGAAGACCTTGATCTTGGCACCATCACGATCAAAGACGGCAATCTCACACTTCACCAGAACAAACTTCCTCAATTTCTGCAGGATCTGGACGACAAAAACAAAGCAATCCTGATTCAGGGCCTTGCGTTTTCAGGGAACGCCATCCTACATCCACAGAAAGAGAAGGCTCCGGCCCTGCAACTAACGGAGCTGACGATAAAAGCCAGCAACCTTACGGCAAGAAGCAACAGTCAGAACAACTTCGAGTTTACCACCAGGATCAACCAAACAGGAATGCTCAAGGCCCAGGGGCTGGCTACTTTATCCCCTCTGCGCACCTCACTTTCCCTGGTCTTCTCCGCCATCAACTCAGAACAAGTTGCGCCCTGGCTTCCTGATACCCCCCTGTTTCAACAAAGCAGGGCAACAATAAATGGCCAAGGGACATACCGCTATCCTGAATCCAGTTTTAGCGGCAAAGTGCAACTTGACTCCGCTTTAATCCGCGACAGCGAGAAGAGCTCCGGTCTCGCTGTGGACAATGCCGAACTGAATGATCTTACTATCAAGGTTAGGCCGCTGCACATCGGTTTGAACGAACTGATTCTCCATGGCCCCAAGCTTACCTGGCAGCAAGATCCAGGCAGCGCCGAGCCCTATGCTCAGGTCGGCTCCTTTCTCCAAAATCTCTTTTTCCAACCCCAAGACAAGAACGGGCAGCAACAAGAGAGCAACATTTCCACCCAGCTTGCTATCCAGAAAATCAGCTTTATAAACGGAGCGATCAATCATGTGGACCAGCGCCTCAACCCGCCCTGGTCATCGGAGATCAATGTGATCAAAGGTCAGATCAACAATCTGCAAGAAAACGCTGGTTCTGGTGCAGACTTTCATCTTTCAGGCCTGATCAATTCGATTCCTTTCACCCTGTCCGGTTCCGCCGATTTCCTCGACAGCCAGGATCACTGCACAACTGAGCTTGAACTCAAAGGGTTCCCACTCCTCCTGCTGTCGGCTCAAATCACCCCCCTTCTTGATCTCAACCCTCAATCCGGCAGTTTTGACCTCGCTCTCAACTTCAAGCGACAAAACGGGGAAGAACAGGGAGAGGCCACCCTTCTCTTCTCCAAGCTCCGTCCTGATTCAGCACAGTCTGATACTGCTTTGCCTCTGGCCTTGCTTACCGACAGCCAAGATCAAGTGAAACTTGTAATTCCCCTGGCCAGGAACAGCGCCCAAGCTCTATTCAACCAAACCATAGCCACGTTCAAGACCCTGATGGTCAAGGCCGAGGTAGCGCCATTGCTGCTAGCAGGTGCCGAATTTACAGATCTTCAGGAGAAGCAGCATATTCTTTTTTCCCCAGGCCAGAGCGAACTCGATATCAACAGCACCAGTGAAGCCCAAGGATGGCAGAATGACACGGGAGCCAGATATGGCGTGAGCGCACAGAAAACTTTACAGGGTTTTGGCGCCCTGCTGGCCGCCCACCCCCGGCTTGGCCTGACGCTCACGGGCATGGCAGACCCGATACATGACCGGAATGCGATTCTGAGGAAACTGGAAGCAAAAGAAGAAAAACGGGTGTCGCTGATAAACGAGCAACGGTTACAGGAATGGCGTAACAGGCAGAAACAAAGGCCGCAACCAGCTCCCCCTATCCCGGTTCAGGGAAAAATCATCGAACAGGATATACCCAAAGAGGAACCAGCACCAACTCCTCTTGCACCTGAACCGATCACAGTCTCAGATACCGTTCTTCAGGACCTTGCCCAGGAGCGGGCTCTGCAGGTCTATGATTTCTGCACCACCGATCTTGGCATCGCCTCGAAGCGGATTACTCTCCAAAAACAGGCTCTGATGCAAGCTCCAGAAATGCCCAGCCATCAGGTACAGATTGGGTTCAAGTATGTTGAACCGGCAGGACAATGAGACCTCTGCCTTTTGAAATGTCATACACAACCCTTTTTGAAGGACTGGGACTTCTTTCAGCAGTGACCTTTCTGATCAGTTTGCTGCTCATCCCTTTTCTTATCTCCAAGGCCTCCAGTGATTATTTTCTCATCCATGCGACCATTGTGGAACAGAGACATAAGCGCCATCCCGCCATCGCCCTTTTGATCAAGATCATCAGAAACAGTCTTGGCTCTTTCCTCTGTCTTGCCGGATTCATGATGCTTTTTCTTCCAGGCCAAGGCGTGCTCACCATCCTGATTGGAGCTTCTCTCCTTGACGTCCCGGGAAGACAAAAAGTCATCAACGCACTGATCCACCGACCGGCCCTTCAACACGCGCTGAACTGGATTCGCCAGAAAACAGGTCACCCGCCCTTTAATTTCCCCTCAAACTAAAGGAAGAAGGCCGGAAAAACATCCATCCTGCTTTCACAGTCGACGCCAACCATGTCTTTTCCTCTCACTCCACTTCAACAGGCACTGATCACCTGGTTTAGTACAGAACAACGGGCACTTCCCTGGCGCAAAGAGTATATCCCTTACCAGATATGGATCTCTGAGATCATGCTGCAACAGACCCAGATGGAGCGAGTCACCCTCTTCTTTAACCGCTGGCTGCAGGAGTTCCCAGACATCCATTCTTTGGCTCTGGCCTCAGAAGATAACGTACTCAAACAGTGGGAAGGACTTGGCTATTACAGCCGGGCGAGAAACATCCTCAAATGTGCCCGGACTATTGTCCGTGATCATGACGGGATCATTCCCAGCGACCCGAAGTTGCTGCTGACCCTGCCGGGTATTGGCCCCTATACGGCAGGGGCCATCGCCTCCATCGCCTACAACCTCCCAGCCCCTCTGGTAGACGCCAATATCGGCCGACTCTTTGCCCGGCTCTTCAATATCGACATCCCCTTGTCACAGGCCCAGAAATTGCTCTGGCAAAAAGCGGAAGAACTGGTACCCCAAGACCAGGCCCGCTCTTTTAACCAGGGATTGATGGAACTGGGAGCACTGATCTGCACCCCGAAAAATCCGATCTGCCCGGAATGTCCTTTGAACCCCTTCTGTATCGCTTACAGGGACGATCTGATCCAGGTCCGTCCAATCCCGCAAAAAGGCAAAACAATAACCACTATAGAAATGGCAACCGGAGTTTTGAGCCATCCCCAAAACAAGGGCCGATTATTCATCCAGCAACGGCTGCCCGATGATGTCTGGGGCAGTCTCTGGGAATTTCCAGGCGGTAGACTCAAACCAGAGGAAAGTCCCGAACAGGCCGTTATCCGTGAGTTTTTCGAAGAAACCGGGTTCACCGTACGGGTCGACAAAAAAATAACAACCACCATCCATCATTACACTCGCTACAAGGTCATTCTCCACTGTTTTCTCTGTTCCCTTGACCTTGTTGAGTTAGATGAATCCCCGGATCCAATTCTCTACGCGGCCCAGGAATTTCGTTGGGTATTCTTTCCGGAACTGGCCGACTTTGCCTTCCCGGCAGGCCACAGAAAACTTATCGAGTTCATGACAGGAGTTGCAGATTCACCTTAAGACCCAATCACCTTCAACCATCTCCTTTCAGCTGAATGACTCCACGGGCCAGCCATACCAGCAGCAGCACAGGAAGCCCCATCAACGCCGTCATTAAGAAGAATGACTCATACCCCCACGAGGCCACAACAGTCCCGGAATAGCCGCCGATGAGCTTAGGGAACAGAGTCATAAGTGAACTGAACAAGGCATACTGAACTGCGGTAAAAGAGATGTTGGTCAGACTGGAGAGAAAGGCAATAAAGGCGGTGCTGGCCAATCCGGCACAAAAACTGTCCGCGCCGATGACCACAGTCAACATGGTCAGGTCAGCGCCACTCTGGGCTAGAAGCATAAACAGGAGATTGGTTCCGGCAGCGAGCAGCGCCCCTGAAAAAAGAATGGCATAGACCCCGAAACGTACGGTCAACACACCACCCATAAAACCGCCAAGCAGGGTCATTCCCAGACCAAAGGTCTTAGTGACCGTGGCAATCACATTTTTGCTGAAGCCCATATCGATATAAAAAACATTGGACACCACCCCGAGGACAATATCAGAAACCCGGTAAAAACCGACCAGGATCAGAAGCAGGATTGCGGCCTTAGAACCATACCTGACAAAAAAATCCCGCAAGGGATCGACATACGTCTCACGCACCACCTCCTGATCAACAATACCAAGCAGTACAGCAACTCTGGCGACCAGTACCATAAAACCCAAGGCCAGGAAGAGATGAGAGGATTCCACCAAAAATCCGACCAGTTGAGCATGGACGTCAGCACCCTGAACAAAGGTCTCTTTTAGAGAAGAAAACAACGAGTCACTTGCAAAAAAGCTGCCACCGAAAGAAACAGCAACCAGCAAAAAGAGGATCAGAAATCGCAGATAGTGGCGCATTGAGTAACGGTGCCTGCTATCACCATCGTTTATTTCGGGTTCATCAATACACAGGGTAGTCATCACCCCGACAGACATGATCCCGGCCATGATCAGATAGGTCATCTGCCAGGCCTCAAAATGATACAGTTCCCGGGTGGTTCCAAAAAAGGTTGCCAGATACAGCGATCCGGCCCCGGCAACCAGCATTCCGACTCTATAGCCGGCAACATAACTGGATGCCAAAAGCGCCTGCATGGAGATATCAATACATTCGATGCGATAGGCATCAATGACAATATCCTGAGTGGCGGAAGAAAATCCCAGCAGAACTGCAGCAAAGGCCATGGCAACCATACTCCGCTCACCGAGGACAGGATTGATACAGGCCATCCACGCAATGGCAGTCATAACTGACAACTGGGCCATAAGCAGCCAGCCACGCCGTCGGCCCAAGATGCTGGTGAGTAGGGGCAGTGGCATCTTGTCAACAAGCGGTGCCCAGACAAATTTGAAGGAATAACCAAGGGCAGCCCAACTGAAAAAGGTAACCGCTTCCCGGTTAATCCCAGCCTCACGGAGCCAGACAGAAAGGGTGGAAAAAATAAGCAGGATGGGAATACCTGCGGAAAACCCGAGAAAAAACATGGCCAGAACCTTGGGATGCAGCCAGGCCTTAAATATTCTGTCACGGACAGCAGGACATGAGGTTTCTGGTGTCACTGGCAACGTTGATGCTCCAACGGAAGTACTCTTTGAGGATGGAGGATGAGCAACTGACGAATGCGTAGCCGGTGTAAGCTCATTTTTCTTGCTCATTCTTGTCTTTTCCATTCAATATGGTTATGCTACTTATAATTTTTGTAAAATATCTATTTATAATCTTCAAGGAAACAAATACGTTTCTTTTTCTACTGAAATCATTGCCGCAGATCAAGCGATAAACACTATTCGACTCCAATGTCCATACAAACATACAATACCTTAAGCCGCAGGAAAGAACCTCTCAAGACTCTGGAAGATGGTCATGTCAAGCTCTACGTCTGCGGAATCACTTCCTACGACCTCTGCCATATAGGACACGCCAGATCAGCGCTTGCCTTTGACATGATCGTCCGCTATCTGCGATACAGAGGGTATACCGTCACGTATATCCGTAATTTTACTGACATTGACGACAAGATTATCAACCGGGCAGCAGAACAGGGTACCAGTGCCAGCGCCCTGGCCCAACGTTTTATCGATGAGTTTTATGTAGATATGGACAAACTGGGTGTCGACCGCCCGACCCTTGAGCCCCGTGCTACTGAACATATTCAGGAAATGATTGATCTGATTACAGAACTGATAGACAAAGGACTTGCCTATCAGTCAGGAACCGATGTCTACTATTCGGTAAATGGTTTTCCAGAGTACGGCAAGCTCTCGGGCCGCAACCTGGATGACATGCAGGCAGGCGCCCGTATTGCCATCAATGAGAACAAGACCAACCCCATGGACTTTGTCCTGTGGAAAGGGTCAAAACCCGGCGAACCAACTTGGGACAGCCCTTGGGGACCAGGACGTCCGGGCTGGCACATAGAATGTTCGGCCATGAGCCGGAAATATCTGGGCGACACCTTTGACATTCATGGCGGCGGCAAAGATCTCATCTTCCCCCATCACGAGAATGAAGTAGCGCAAAGTGAAGGGGCCAGCGGCAAAAAATCTGTCAACACCTGGATCCATCACGGATTTGTCACCATCAGCGATGAGAAGATGTCAAAATCGCTGGGCAACTTCCTCACTATCCGGGATGTGCTGAAACATTACCATCCAGAGGTCTTGCGTTTTTTCATTTTCTCCACCCACTATCGCAACCCTCTCGATTTTTCCGAAACTGCCATGGCAGACGCCACAGCCGGTCTTGACAGACTCTATGAATGCATGGCCACCATCGACGATCTAAGTAACGCCGGGATAAGCGAAGAAAAAACAGCCATTGCCTCCCCAAAAGACAGCAAGAAACTTCACACCATTGAAGAACGCTTCCAGAAGGCCATGGACGATGATTTTAACACGGCTATGGGTATGGGCATCCTCTTTGATGCAGTTAAGGTCATCAATAAGATCTGTCAACAACTCCCAGTAAGTCCAAGCCAAGCAGATATCACCCTGCTGAAAGACTCAGCTATTCTCATTAAGAAATTGGCAGCTATCATGGGGTTGCTTCAGGAAGATGCCAGAAAGTATCTCCAGCAGAAGAAAGCGACCATGCTAAATGGTCTTGACATTAGTGAGCAGGAAATTCTACAATTGATCCAAGAACGGAAGGATGCACGAGTGGCAAAAGACTGGGCCCGCAGCGACAGCATCCGTGACCAGTTACTGGCCATGGGAATTGAGCTGAAAGATAGTTCAAGCGGCACAACTTGGGAAATACGCCGTTAAAACAGGTACACGAGGCAAACAAAGCCGAGATTCCGAAAGAACGGTGTCATCTTGAGGGCTAAAACGATATAAAGATCGTAACGAAGTAGTTATAACTCAATAATTATTTCCCTTTACGGCTCCTAAACGGAGGTGATATCACCATGCATACCACAATCCGAACACCAGCAGTGGCAGACCGTTTCTATCCCGGCAATCCGGGGATTCTTTCCCGGGAAGTCGAGGAACTGACTCACGCCGCAACACAAGCCCAAAAAGCCCATGCCGTTGTCTCACCACATGCGGGCTATATGTACTCAGGAGCTGTGGCCGGCGAGACCTTTGCCCGCGTGCGTGTCCCTGAAACAGTCATCATCCTGGGGCCCAATCATCACGGCCAGGGTGCACCGATAGCACTTTCCACCACATCATGGCAGATGCCCATGGGCCTGGTCCCCATTGACACTTCCATTGCGAAAGCCCTTCTCAAGACATGTTCCGTCATCACTGTAGATGAGACGGCCCATCGATTTGAGCACTCTCTGGAAGTCCAGGTGCCTTTCCTGCAGGCAAGACAAAAAAACCTCTCCATCGTCCCTCTGGTCGTTTCACACATCTCCTACCCCCTCTGTCTGGAGGTGGGGACAGCCCTTGCTGAGGTTATCGCCAAAGCTGGCAAAGAAGTTCTGATTGTGGCCTCCAGCGATATGACCCATTACGAGCCGCGGGCAGCAGCTGATAAAAAAGACCATTATGCCCTGAAGAAACTTGCCGACATGGATCCTTCCATTCTGTACCACGCAATTCTTGACTACAATATATCCATGTGTGGCATTATGCCGGTGACTATCGCCCTCATTGCAGCAATGGCCCTCGGCGCAACAAAAACCGAGCTCGTACGCTATACTGACTCCGGGGATGTAAGCGGCGACACCAGTCAGGTTGTGGGCTATGCGGGAGTGATAATTTCCTAACGGTTCCTTCTTCCGTCCTCTTTTTTCTTGACATAAAGGCAGAGATTTTCTAAATAAACAAATTCATTGCGAGATCATCACATCAACCTGCTGGGGGATGGTCTAATGGTAAGACAGCGGACTCTGACTCCGCTTATCGAGGTTCGAGCCCTCGTCCCCCAGCCATTGCTTATAGAGTTATAGAGGTTTTCAGTTATTAAACTGGAAACCTTTTTTTATTTATCCAGCTTTATCCACATCTGCTAAATTACCCGCCCATAGGCTTTTTTCAAAATACGTAAGAGAATATAGCCCCCCTACTCTACGCCCCATAAAAAAATAACCAAGTATAAAACAGAGAAAGAATTATTCTGCCTCTCTCTCTTCTACCTCAAGCATATCCATAATTTCGGCCTGAAACGCCTCGTCCTGCATAAGTTTTACGGCAATAGCCTGACATATTGCACCTGCAGGACCATTATCATCACCTGAAGCCACATTAACCGAAACTCCACCATCTTCATCAACTTCCAGAATAAGAGCAGCCTGATTGTTCTTTAATTCCATCATTTATTAATGCTCCACCACTTCATTTTTATATAATATCTCACCTTCAAAACCTCTGTTGATGAAACGCTGCACAAGCACTTGAAGTTTCCACTAATGCTGACCGAACGGTCTGATTGATCACGACACAAGGCAACTTCAACACTGACAATACTGATTAGTCCAGAAATAATGTATGTTGCTTATATATGCAAATTCATTTCTTTTGCATTTTATTTTTCTTTATTGTTATATTTTACTGATAAGAGAATTAAGAAAACATATCCACTCGTTACAGCAGTCTTATTTTTAGTGGTTAAGCTACTGTTGGGTTGAAAGTTGTACAAGCACGAGGGTAGATGTTTCAATAACAGACTAGGATGGCACTGTACCGACCTCCATATCTTTATGTGAGGGTAAGTATAATTACATAAATTATAAACCGGTGTTGATATGGAGTTTAAGAGAATATACGTTCGTGTACCCTTGAGTGGTGAGGCAATTCTTTCAAACAGCAGCAATCCGACAATAAAGGCCCACACAATCAATATCAGCCAAGGAGGCGTTGCCGTCGATAGCATCTCCGAAGAGATTTCTACCGCTGAATACCAGATTGAGATTCATACCGAATCGGGACAGAAAATTGAAATTTTCGCGAAGCTTATACGAAAAGATGATTCCATAGCCGGTTTTCGGGCTTTGCAGATAGATCAGAGAAGTCAGGAAATCATCAGGGATCTGGTTCTTGAATACGAAACGACCACTGATTTCATTAATAATCTTGATGAATTCAATCTACGCGATGAAGAAGGAAACAAGATTGAGATCACCTTTGAGCAAGATTTCAACGGTGAATAAGAAGCGGATAACCGTACTAAAACAACAGGATGATGTGTAGCAGTTTAAATGTAGTAGTTTAGATGTAGCAGTTTAGACGAGATCTGAGACATGCCGTTTTTGCAGTTGTGGCTTTCAGATTACATCAAGACCTTATCAGCCCTATTCAGTTTCAAAATTGATCAGATCATGGCAATGACAAAATCCTCCTGTTAATCTTTTATCACCAACACCCTGTCCACAGTCCCCAATTTTTCTTTCCTCAGATTCTACCTTGAAGTCCCCACTGCGCATCTGCAGGTATTGGAAACGCTCTCTTGCCTGATCGTCTCATCCAGCAGACGAACCTCCCATACCGGATTCATGCATACAGTCTGTCAAAGGTGCCAACATCCACCTTGCCCAGAAAAATCCTGGTACAGAGCAGGATGTTACGGGAAGTATCACCAGCCTGGATACGCAACAAGCCTTCCCTGATAATAATTTTTTTCAACAATTCCCTACCATTCGACTCGTTGTAATAGATGTCCGAATCCAGTATATCTCTGATAATCTCAGGTTCACTCTGATCAATAATCAACTGCAGACCGATCCGAAAAAAACGATCCTCAATAGTTGCTTGTTCTTCTTCCAATGACAGAATGCCTCTTTTTTTAGCCTTGTCACCCAGATCCTTCAGGGTTCTGACAATAGGGACCAATGATTCCTGGTCCTCCTGACTGCAGGCGGATTTGGCCGCCAAAGCAAGATCTCGTAACATGACACTCCTTATTCTACATCTTTAGAAATAACATTAATCTTCAGCGATACTCCTCCCGCTGGGCAGGAGGTCTCAAGACGCCCCCTAAAAGCGGGGCCAACACATACAAAAGCCCCCGCAGGGGCTGTTTACCATGAACATAAATCCACTAATTTCGCCAGGGTCGATGAATATATCCGGGTCCTGCACCGGAAGTGGAAAGTTTATGGATAACTAAACCATTGCATCTGAAAATACAATTTGTGTTTTATTGTAACGCCAAATAATCAGTGTATCCAACTGCATCTCCACCGTAAAAAGTGGCACGGTTGTATTTATTCAACGGTGCGTTGAGCTTCAGGCGTTCCGGCAAGTCGGGATTGGCAATAAAGTTACGCCCAAAGGCGACCGCATCAACCAACCCGCTTGCAACGACACGGATAGCATCCTCACGATTGTATCCCCCGGCAGAGATGAAAACGCCTTTAAAGAGTTTACGAAAAAGCTGCGACGTACTCGGAGCATCTTCATAAACAGTATCTCCTCCGCCAGCGCCAGTCGCACGCGGTTCGATCAAATGTGCATAGCCAATTCCTCGGAGGCTTAGTTGTTCAAGTACATACGTAAAAAGTTTAACCGGATCAGAATCGTTCATATCGTTAAATGTCCCGTAAGGGGACAAGCGTACGCCAACCCGGTTCTTCTTCCACACCTGCGTGACGGCATCCACCACTTCCAGAAGTAGCCGGGCGCGGTTCTCGATGATGCCGCCATAAGCATCTTTGCGTTTATTCGAGCCGTCCTGAAGAAACTGATCCAGCAGATAGCCGTTGGCACCATGCACCTCCACACCGTCGAAACCGGCGGCCTTGGCATTCTCCGCAGCTTTTTTGTAATCGGCAATAAGTCCGGGGATCTCATTTAATTGCAGCTCCCGGGGCGTTTCAAAAGGCACCTGCTGCCAATCAGCAGTCATGGTCATGCCCGTGGGCGGAACTGCCGACGGTGCCACTGGCAAGCCTTCAGCGGGATGAAATGAAGAGTGGGAGATACGCCCGACATGCCACAATTGCAGAAAAATCACCCCGCCCTTTTCATGAACAGCGTCAGTGACAAGCTTCCAGCCAGCGATCTGCTCGGTGGAATAGATACCAGGAGTCGCCGGATATCCTTGGCCATGCGGCGTAATCTGGCTCGCTTCAGAAATAATCAGCCCTGCCGAACTGCGCTGGGCATAATACTCAGCGTTCAGGGCATGGGGGATATTACCCGGCTGCTTACTGCGCATGCGCGTTAACGGCGCCATAACAATACGGTTCTTTAGAGTAAGATCTCCTCCCAGCTGTAACGAATCGAATAACGTACTCATGGCAATCCTCCTGAATTAATAGTTGGGCATAGGATATGAGGGGCACTTACGATTTCCCCTCCTTATTATATCTGATGTTCCATACTATTGTACTCTTAATGATGCAGCTTTCACAAGGTTGTCAAGAGAGCAAGACTGGCCCTGTTTTTCTCTCCTGAGCAGCAATTAAGTTCATGCAAATTCAAGACCTTAGAGTATCGCGAGTGGGCAGCAGGAAGAAAAGGCAGGAACACAAATGACAAGAATCAAAGATGCGATTAACTCACTGAATTCGTTGATGATATTTACAACCACTTTCCGTTTAAAGAAAGCGTTCTCAATACTGCCAAGCGATTGATTTTAGCCAACCGCAAATTTAACATAAAAAAAGGGACTACGAAATAATCGTAGTCCCTTGAATTGTACTGGTCGGGGTGAGAGGATTTGAACCTCCGACCACTTGGCCCCCAGCTATTTGTTTTCAAGAGGAAACCCTTTGCCACTAAGGCTTTGCATGTTAGCGACATTAGCGACAAGTTTTGACGTTTCAGCTCGTTTGATCGTATCTGCCACCTGTGTATAGCCTTGGGTGGTGGCCAGCTCAGAATGTCCGAGCAGTTCCTGAATGACCCGAATATCAGATCCACCGTTAAGTAATGCAGTGGCGAATGAGTGACGAAATAGATGTGGAGTGACGTGTTTGGTAATCCCTGCTTTTATTGCAGCACTACCAATTTGTTTGCGAATATCAACCCACGCACGGCCTGTTCTTGGTGAAATAAACAAGGGGCCTGTTGGCCTCTCTTTGCATAGTTGTTCCAACCTGACCATGATCCCTGTTGCCTCAACTGGTGCCATTCTCCATTTCCCCCCCTTTCCGTAAATACGCAAGATACGGCCTGCACAATCAACCTGCTGTGCAGTCAAAGTCAATGCTTCATTCCTTCTTAGCCCACACAACCCCATAAGACTGACAATAATCTGCATGTCTCCAGACATCTGGCTGATGATATCGCCAAGCTCCTGGATTGTCATCACCTGCGGCAATGGTGGTCTGGTCTCCCTCCTGGTGAATCGTTTCGGCAGTTTATACAGACTACCAGTGGTCTCATTTATCCAATTTAGATAGGACGACAGGGCCGAAAGCTCGATATTGATCGTCTTTTTCTTCACTCCTTCTTTGAGCCGGTTGGCTTTGTACTGCTCAATGAGTAGCGGCGTCAGATGGCGAATCTTAAAGTCACCGAAAAAACTGCCCAGATGTTTCATAGAGTATCCCATGGATTTCACTCCATTGACACTTGCCCTATTCTGAAAGGTCAGAAGAAAATCAGGTAGTAGATCGTTCCATCCAGGGTCAGCGTGATTGATTGTCCCACGCAGTTCTGCCTCAAATTTAAGTGCTTCCTCTCTATTCCCGCAAAACGGAATATACTCCGGCTTTCCTGCCCTACCATGGAAGATTTTAATCATCTGCCACCCAAGCTTGCAAGGATGTTTATAGACGGACATAGTAATAAAAAAACCAATTTAAATATTAAAAAAGGTATCGCAATGAAAAAAACATGGTCGGCAAGTTAACGAACAAAACCCTCAGCAAAAAGCACTCATTGTCCATTTACCACACGGCCCAAATTAATCTCTCCCAGTATCTCTTGTCGCTTGTATTACTCTTAAAAATCCTTCTCAATTCTTCTCTATTTTTTCACAACAAATCTTTATTATTTTCTTTAGTTACTTGAATAGTTTTTTGCATATCTTTATTATGAGGAGTTGCAGATGATATCCTTGCAGAAACCAACCTAAGCAACGGCCGGTTTGTCTCTTTTTTCTGGCAGAGAGGCCCCGAGAGAAAGCAGCATTTCTTCCATTCTTTCCATGCGCTCACCCATCGCTTTCATTTCCTGTCTTACTGAATTCATTTCTTCCTCCTTTATCACTGCATCATGAAATGCTCTAATGCTTGAAGCCAGAGCTGACCTAAAAACTGTTTTAGACTCCAGCACCTCAATGGTCATGCTCACCATGTCTTTGATGCTGATGACCTCATAGTCGTCGTCAAGTTCCTGTTTTATTGTTTTTGTTATTTTATCTGGAATCTGATCAATCTGCTGTGTCATATGTGCCTGAACGCATGGAAAGCAGGAATCAGTAACGGTAGAGACTTGTCTTTTTTGCGTTGGCTCTTTTTCTTGCAGAATATTATCTCCAGTAGCTTCATCCTCCAAGCAACTCACAAAAGAGCTAATAGACATTTCCCCAAGCCTAGCAATTTCCATGAGAATTTTGATCTTTGGTTCCCTATCTCCTGTCTCATAGCCAGAGATTGTGCTGGCGGCAAGACCACCCAACAATTCACCGAACTCAGTTTGGTTTAAACCAAGACTGTCCCTAATTTGCTTTATCCTCTTGCCCATTTCTATATCATTAAATTTATCCATACCTCCATTTTATGTATTTTTTCGTAATTTGCAAATAATTTCGCAAAATGCGTAACTATTTGTTTTTAATATCACGACTTATTCAAAGTATAAAATTAATTTCATTATTATTAATTTTATCAAAATAAATGTTGCAAATTATGAAATTTTAATAAATAATTTTGCAAAAGTAGAAACACATAAGGAGAATGGTATGGAGTTAGGTAAAAGAATAAAAACGACCAGAAAGAATCAAGGAATAACACTTGGCAATCTGAGTTCGGCTACAGGTGTAGGGGCCAGTACATTATCGAAATACGAGAACAGTCGGGCTAAATATATCCCTTACATTAATGACCTTTGCAAGATCGCCGAACACTTAAATGACTTCACTATTCTTACCGACCTTTGTTGCTCCTGCCCTGTCAGGAAGAATATCATTTCAAAACAATTCCCTGACCAGAAAAATCCCCAGCATAATTTATCTTTTATTGCAGCTCGCTTACGCGAGGAAATGGTCGAGACCATTAGTACCATTGATCACCTTTCTGAACTGTTTCCAGAAACAAACTTTAAAGCCCTACGAAATCATAAAATAGAAGTTCTGACAAACATGGAGTTGGTTGTCGAGACCAAACGACGCATAGATATTCTAGTGTTTGAGCTGATTCTATCAGGAATTTTCACTCCAACCGACTTACAAAATGCACAACATAGCAGGCAACAAGAACAATGTGCCGCCAATGACTACCACCGACTTAGCAACGACAGATGAATAGCGAACATGAGATACTGATTCGCTTGGATCGCATTGAGCAAGCCCTGACTAACTTGGCCAAAATGTCACTTCCAGATGTTAACAACCAAGCTGATCGCTTAATCAGGCTAGCTCGCATTGATAGAGATGCGGCAATAGCATCTGCAAAATCAGCATCACGTCAAGATACCTTAATAAAACAAAAGTTGAAGAAGGAGAAAAAAGTTTCAACTGATACCAGCCTCCATAGCAGGTCATGAACATGACATCCCCCCTGAAAAGCATATCTGTGAACCCAGATAAACAATATATCTGGCAACTGGCTCAATCCTGGGTGCACTCCAACAGGGTGTTGATATGGTGCATAGCCGCACCATATTATCGGTATATGTCATGTGATTCTTATGACTTGGCAGGAGAGGCCCAACTCGTTGCGTACCAGGTAATTTCAGTCTTAATCGATCAAAACAAGGATTTGTCTTTTACGAGTAAGTATTTCCGTATTGTCTTTCGCACCAGATGCATCCAAATGGCTGCCGGTGTTGCATTAGCAAACGAACCAATGGCAACCATGTCAATGCATAAAGAGCAATATCCATATTTGGATAAGCCTTCTGATCTGGATGAATCAGTTATTGCCGAGGCATTGTCTGCACTGACTAATCGACAAAGGCTGGTTTCCCTGTGGATTCTTTCACAACCAAAACCCGTCAGCTTTAATACAATTGCCGATCATTTTGGGATTCATATCCAATCGGTCAGAAGGATTTTATCAAATTCTATCAGGAGAATAGAGGGTTATGGACATCAAAGAATATGCGAAAACCTCTAAAATTCCCTTTAAAACGCTCAGATGGATTGCAAGAAATGAATTTATCAGCGATCCGCTCACAAATAACGATTTAATCGGCTTAAAATTGCTGGAAACTCTTTGGGGGCTGCATGAATTTTTAAGACCTCAGCTTCATAGAAAAAACATAAAAGACAGAAAAGCACTCATGGACACCTGTGATCTGGAAACAAAATGGGAGCGCTATGTGTACACCAGGTTCATGAACCTGGAACCAGACCAAAGAATTTTTATGAGATACCTGATACCAGAAATTGAATTAACCTTTCGCTTCAAGTTGTCAATTTTTGAGATTAAAAAACTTTATCGGGTACGAAAAAGAGTCCATAGAGCCAAAGAAAGGCAGGCTCAAAATCTTCAACATGAGATCATGGAAAAGTCGAATATTGACCCTGGAAAAAGTGAAATTGTAGCTACAAAATGACCATGAAAAGATGCGACAAAAACATGAACTAATAAAAAGAAACAGTAGTTTCTTTAATGCGACAGAGATGATGACTCAAGCCAAAAAACAAGCTCAAAAAATCATCCTGATTATCGGAGCATTTTTTATGCTCACCAGTCCAGTTTTTGGGTTTGAAATCCGGCAGGATTTATACAGCTATTCGTCTGTCATAAACACACCTGTACAAATTCCAATCCATCAAACTTTCATCATTGCAAGCCTACCATCTTTTAACGCTCGACCAGAAAGCCGTCCGTTCCCTGTGGTTTATTTTGACCTGGGTAGCGCATGGTTATCACCGGATGCCAGCAATAAACTTCTGATGGACTTGCAAGAGTGTTGCGCATCCTGCCCTCTCAACCTCACTGGCTATACCTGTTCGATTGGAATCGAAAACCAGAATCTGAAACTTTCCAGGTATCGAGCCGAGGCTGTTGCCACCCTGCTTCGGAGAATTGGTTACAAGGTGGCTTCGGTGGAAGGAAAAGGAATGATTTACGGAAGCAACCCTGAAAGCAACCGGAAGGTGGAGATAAGATTAACAAAAAAATAATTCTTCTTGGGCAAGCTGCAACGATCACCACCTGGAACACCTCTTAGATCGCTTGCGTAAACTTTTACAGCTAAAGGACAACTCAACTGTTTCTGCCAACATGAAAAATCGCACAACCCCGTGCAACAACTGCAACAAAAGGAGAAGCAATCATGAAAAAAAATACTTTTTTCGCACTGTTAACCGTTCTACTGCTCCAGACAGTCAATGTTTTCGCTATGACAACTCCGGCGGCTGGTTCCTTTGCCTATGACCTATACGATATTGCGGTCACTCAGATTTTGCTTGGCCCTATTGGATTTGTCGCTGGTGTCGCTTCTATGGTTTTTGCGGCCATCCTTGCTATCCGGCAAATGATTCTCCCTGCGGCAGGCGTTATCCTTGGGGGTGCATTTCTGCTTTCCGCTGATACCGTTGTGCAGTCTATCGGCGCTTTAATCATGTAATGAGACCATAGAGGTTAAGCAATGATTTCCAGAAAGTTTCCACAATACCTATCTAAACCGTTTCAAGTACTGTGGTTTGAGGTGGATGAGTTGGTCTTGTTCCTCTTCTTCCTTACCCTGTCATTGCTCTACGGCAAGTTAATGTGGCTGATCTTCCTGGTGTCTCAGTATTCCTACACCAAAACCAAACGCTCTCAAGCACGAGGATTCTTGAAGCATGTCCTTTATGTCTTTGGCCTGGTCAAGATGAACAACTATCCCGACTATTTCCAGCAGGAGTTTCACGAGTGAAAGCAGATATTTTCGTACAAAAAACCAGCAATCTATATCTTGAAAACCGACTGCTTAAATTTGCTATCGGGGCTATGGCTGTAGCCGTCTGCTTCAACTCTTTTATGGTGTATCGGGCTGTTAAATATCAACGTGTTGTCCTGATTCCACCCGCTATGACCGGCACGGTTGAGTTCGTCCAGGGCAAGCCTACCGAGGGCTACATCAAAGATATGAGCAGAAAGATTGTCAACCTGGCAACTACCTACTCCCCACCCACGGCCAGAGGGCAGTTTGATGATCTGCTGTCTCTCTACACATCCGAAGCCTATCCCGAAGCCTCAAAAAGCTGGTACTCCTTGGCGGGTCGTATTGAAGAATCGCAGGTAAGTTCGACATTTTACATGGAGACAATCACTTTAAGGGAAGGCACTATCGAGATGTTTGGGAATTTAGTCCAGTTTGCCGGAGATACAAAACTCGAAACTGCAGCCAAAACTTTTGTGGTCGCTTATCGGATCCGTGATGGTCGTTTTGAGATTAGCGAGTTCAAGGAGAAGAATCTCAGGGCGGACGCAGACAAACTTAAAGCCGAAGCAGAAACAGAAGCGCAGCTCAAGAAAAATGCAGATGCAAAGATGAAGATTGACAAGCAAGCGGAGATGGAAACGAAATGAAGAAAATCGTACAGATAAGCCTGTGCCTGCTTTTGGCTGCCTCCTCGGTGCAAGCTGAAGAAACAGCTGTTCCACCCCCACTCGCTACAGCTCCACCCGCCACAACTCATGTGGCGGATTTGGTGGTGCAAGCAAAACAAGAAGAACAAGCACATGACTTGAAAGACCAGACCTCTATTCTCTCACCACCAGCCCAACAGTCTCCGGTAGTAAGAGAGCCAAAACCAATAACGCCTTCAAAAGATTCATCCGCAGCTTTTGATGAACCAGTACCAGTCAACTTCATTGCCCCTGAGATGCCAACAATTGTCCAGTTGTCCAATCGTGACATCAACCGGATTGTCTGTTCCGGCCCGATGAGCGATCTGATTTATTCTGAAGAAAAAGGCGTTACGGGTCATTTCTCCGGCAATAGTGCCTTTATCAAATTCAAGGCCGAGGAGTTCAACGGCCAGCTAAGCTATGCTGAGACTCCCAGCGAGTTGTTTATTGTCTGCAATGGGGCAGTTTATACTCTGATTGCGGAACCTCACGAAATACCATCTGTGACCCTGCATCTAGCCGCACCAGCAAAGGATGTTTTCAAAAAGAATATCGACCATTACAAGAACATGCCTTTGGAAAAGCAGGTCTTACAAATCATCAAGGAAGGTTATGAAGGCGGCTATCCATCCAGCTACAAGGTTTCAAATGCTGACACTCTGATTCCCCTGTGTGGTGATCTCAGGGTCAACCTATTGCAGACCGTAGATGTGGAAGGGGTAGGATTACGATTGAAGCAATTCAAGGTGGCCTCTACCAAGGGTGAACAAATCGAATTGCAGGAGAAAACCTTTCTGTCACTTGGCATCAGTGAATCCATCCTGGCCGTGGCAATAGAAGATCATGTTCTGAAAACCGGCGAGGCGACCAGAGTGTTTGTGGTTGAAAAACGGGAGCAATCGCAATGACCATGAAAGAGAGGTTCAACAACCTGACACCCCAAAACAAAAAGGTTTTAGTCTGGTCGGTCGTCGGTCTCATTATCCTGGGAATCGCTGTTACTGGTTACAACTCCCGCACCAAAAAAAAGGTAGAGGTTGCGGGGACAGAAAGAAACAAGACCATTCACCTTGACCCTGACATGATTGAAAAGACCATGCTCAAGGAACAGGGTCGACAGATTGATGCGCTGAAAAAAGGTCTGAGCGATCTGACAAAAAGCCAGACCGATTTCTTGGCTACTGAAGAGAGGAAAAACAAAGACGCAGCAAGTAAAAAAATAGTTATCCCCACCCCTGAACAATTATCTCAAGGGAAACCTGTTCTTGATGAACATGGAATGCCCGTATTTCACAATAGTCAACCAGCAGCAGGTGACCGTAACCTGGGGCCGCAACCTCAAGGTGGTGGTCGTGGCCAGCAGAAGGAAAAAAAGATCGTGGGCAAGATTTCGGTAATTTCAAACCAGACCGCTACTCTTCCCCAAGATGACGGTAAAAAAAAAGGGAGGACGGTCTATCTCCCTCCTTCCTTCATGGAGGCGAGCCTTTTGACAGGTTTCGATGCTGCTACTTCGAGCGGTGCCAAGGGGGGCAACTCCGAACCTCTTTTGCTCCGTATCCAGACCCCAGCTGT
>JAQVER010000025.1 GCA_028697885.1 Desulfocapsaceae bacterium | reverse complement strand
CATTGACTTTGAACTTCCCTCCTGGCAGCTGCTAAGAGAACAAGAGGGACGCTTCCTGTTTTTTGATTATCCCAAAAAAGATGTTACTCCTCTTTGAGGAACTTACTGAATGAGAGACGGTGGGTGAGGCATGCATTGTCAGTCGTTCAGTAAGGTGATCAGCAGTCTGTTGTTTCTGGCAGGCCTGTTCTTCTTGAATTTCACTTCCCGGGTCATTTTCTCACCGCTCCTGCCGATTATAGAAGGGGAATTTGGTCTTGGTCATGCCGAGGCTGGTTCTTTCTTTCTGCTTATCTCTGGCGGTTATTTCTTCTCTATCCTCTCGTCCGGTTTTGTTTCTGCTCGTATTAATCATAAAAATACCATTGCTCTGTCCACTATTGCCTCTGGAATTACATTAATAGCGCTGAGCCATTGCTCAACCTTGTTTTGGATGCGGATAGGTCTCTTTAGTCTGGGGCTGAGCGCAGGTTTATATCTGCCTTCCGGACTTGCCTCTATCAAGAGACTGGTCGATCCTGCCTATCTGGCCAGAGGGATGGCTGTCCATGAACTTGCTCCTAATCTCGGATTTATTGCCGCCCCGATTCTGGCTGACCTGATGATCATATCTTCTTCCTGGCAGCAGGGCCTGATGTGGTTAGGGATATGTATGACTGGCGCCGGCCTGTTTTACGGTATTGCCGGTAGAGGCAGTCGAGAACGTGGAAAATCATTGGATATCTTGACTGCTCAGCATATTTTTTCACGACCCGAGTTCTGGCTTCTAGTGTTGCTCTTCTCGCTGGCAATCTGTTCGAGCCTCGGTATTTATGCCATGCTGCCCCTGTTTCTGGTTGCAGAGCAAGGGATGACACCGGAACGGGCCAGTCACTTTCTGGCGTTATCCAGGATAGCTGCCCTCATGATGCCCTTGCTTGCCGGATGGTATGGTGATCGGGTTGGAAATAGAACGATCATGGCCTTTGTATTATGGAGCGCTGGACTCTGTACTATGCTCCTGGGACTGGTTCCCTCATTTTCATGGCTGGTCCTGTTAGTAATCCTGCAACCTGTGTTTGATGTCTGCTTTTTCCCCTCAGGGTTTGCTATCCTCTCGGCATTAGGAGTGGAGGGAGAGTGGGCGCTTGTTGTCTCACTCTGTATCCCTGCGGCCTTTTTGCTGGGGGGAGGGGTGTTTCCGGTGCTGATTGGGCTGATAGGGGATCATGCTTCTATCGGTGTCGGTTTTATGGTGGCAGGAACAGCCATGATGGCTGGTGCCGCCCTCTCTTTCTTTGTCTCTTTTATAAAAAAATGATATAAACTGAAATCATAGAGAGTGTCGGGAAAGATCTGGGAATTGAGGAAAATGGTCCCAGTTTTTGCAGGAGAAGTTGTTTACGGAGTACAACATGAAAAGAAGGATGAAAAAATGGCGTTAACGATTTTTTTGTTACATGCTCCTGTTTGACTAGGCCATCTGAAATATTCATCTCTAATGAATGTTTACCATATTAAAAAAATGACTAAAACTCCAGTTTGTCAGCGTTGTATACATTTTTATGTGACTCATGAACCAGCTATGCCTTATGGCTGCCGGGCTATGCATTTTAAATCTGCCCAAAATCCGGCTCAAGTTGTTTTCTCCTCTTCCGGAATTGAATGTCAGGTGTTTACTCCTAAAGATGCCGGACGGGAGGTTGAAAAAAAATCATTGCCCAAACGTGTGGCTTGATTGTTAAGGGAATTGTGGGTTGAAAAAACTGGTGATGAAGGGTTCTTTGCTTGCATTTGGACAACTGTTTGTATGCTGTTGGATAATAAACTTACTTGATAGGTAACCTTTTGTAATATAATAATAAATAGCTAGGAGTGAACAGGATATCATGCGTTGGGGGTATAAAACCATACAATATGGTCTGAAAAAGGAAGGTCTGCTGGGAAGCTCTTTTCTTGATGAGGCGGAAGTCGAACAGTCGTTGAATGAATTTGGTCAGGCAGGATGGGAGCTGGTATCTCTGTTTGGCCTGCAGGATGGGTTGATGGCTGTTTTTAAACAACCGTTGGAGATGAAGACGGAAGCTATCCGGGAACCTGTTACTGAGGAAGCTGCTACAGGGCGTCATTTTTCCTTAAAAAGTCAGGCGGCGAGGGAGCTGGAAGGTAGAACGGAACGCAAGGCTGGGCGTAGAGAGCCTCTTGTCGCGGTGGTTGAAGAGCCAGAAGATGTAGAGGAAGGCGTGGGGGGAATTCGAATAGAGTAATCATTGTGTCTTGTCGTTTTCCGACATGCACTCAAATTGAGTAAAGAAAGAAGGGTGGGTAAAAAATACACAATTGGGCAAATGATGTGGGTAAAAAGGTGGCGATCCTGTTTATTGCTAGAGACTTGTTGTCGGATGTAAAATCCTGTTTTTTTAGTTACTTGGCTTTTGCTAATGTATGTTGGCACAATTCTTGGGATATAAAAGGAAAGTGATGAACTTCATTTTTTCTCCTCCCACCTTGACGCCTGCTCATCTTGAGTAGGCGTCTTTTTTTTTGTTTTTTAGTGATTGGGTAAAATTTATGCATTGCAGTGTAGAATGGTGGGTAAAAATGGACTCTTTTAATAATAATCGGTTTTTGTTTACAAAGAGTAATGTGGTCTTTTGTGAATATTTGTAACATGTTATGTGTTTGTTTGTTGTTCTGGCATAGCTGATGCATTAATAAAAGTAAAAGATGTTACTTATTATTAATTATATTTTAGGAGGTACAAAATGAAAAAATCATTAGTTGTGGCTGCATTAGTAGTGAGTATGGGATTTATTGGTCTGCAACAGGCGTCTGCAAATCGGGGAATGGTTCCCGGTCAAGGAATGGGTCGAACAAATTATAGCCAGTTGGATACGGCTTCCAAGGCTAAGTTTGATAAATTTTATAATGAGACCCAGGACCTCCGGAAACAAATGGTCATGAAACGAGCGGAGGAGCGTGCTCTTATGCATTCGACTAACCCTGATTCTGCCAAGGCAGCCAAGTTGGCTGGTGAAATCTTTGACCTGAG
Organism: Desulfocapsaceae bacterium; assembly: GCA_028697885.1. Classification (GTDB taxonomy): domain Bacteria; phylum Desulfobacterota; class Desulfobulbia; order Desulfobulbales; family Desulfocapsaceae; genus UBA2270. The sequence continues at coordinate 40,055 of JAQVER010000025.1, read as the reverse complement.
TGCCGCCATTCAGACCAAGGCTGAGGCTGCTGGTGTCCAGGGATTGATGGGCTGTGGTGTATGCCCCGGCCCCGGAATGGGAATGGGAATGGGAATAGGAATGGGAATGGGAATGGGTATAGGGCCTCATCATGGTGGAGGACGTGGGATGATGAATTACGTACCTGATGGTGCTGACGCAGATGATGCCCCCCCGGCTGGGAGTGATGCTCAATAATAAAATATGAATATGTAATTTTCGTGAATCAAGGTTCCCGCAACGTTTTTCGTTGGGGAACCTTTTTTTTGTTAAATTGTTGGATGTGTCCTTTATATTGTATTTCATTTATGGTAATGGCGCGCCCTATGGTATGTCATCTGGAATTTCCTGTTGACAGGTGTCGAACTATTTCTTATACATTTATTCATATAATTTCAGGTGTCCGTTACAGGACAGTAAAAGGGAACTTCGTGTGAATCGAAGATGGGCCCGCCGCTGTGACCGGGGACGAATCATGCAATTGAGTCACTGTCTGCCTTCTGGAGTAACCGGAAAATGATGGGAAGACGCATGAGGAGAATGATCCGGAAGTCAGAAGACCTGCCTGAAAAATCAGCATGCTTCTTTTTGAATCTGGCTGATCTGTTGCCGTCGTGGATTATCGGTGACAAAGTGTGATCTTGTGGATACAAAGGGACATCCCCGGGTCGATAACCTTGATGGCTTCGTGTAGTTACGGAATCATCAACTCTTCGGTTCGGGGTTTTTTTGTGCCTCGACCTTTAATTTCCTGTACGGAGGTTCAAATGATTCTACAAGAACGGGTGATAGCTAAGATGATGCTTTTTTCGATTAAAGACTGGGACAGCTTTCAGCGTGTCATGCGATCCTGGCGACGGAGTGGGATGTGCTGATGTAACAGGGCAGGAAAAAGAATAAAAAAAAGGGCAACCCTAAGTGGGTTGCCCTTTTTTTATTCTTTACAATGATAGAACTGGATCAGCTCTTGGCAGGATCAGAATATTTAAATTTCTGACCTTTTAATATGTTGTCCACAGATTCCATATTGCCCTTCATGTAGAAAATATTCGGTTTTGTGCCATCTTCAGGCCGGAGTACCCAGACGCTTTCTTGCAGCTGGTGAACCAGTTTGAAGACGATGTTATCGGGATCTGTCATATTGCCAAAGGTTCGTGCCCCGGTAGGACAGGCAGAGGAGCAGCCGGTCTGGGTCTCACCTTTTGAAAGTCGTTCTTCCCAACAGAAGTCACATTTGTCAATGGCATGTCTTGCTGCGCTGAAATAGCGGGCATCATAAGGACAGGCAAGCATACAGGTCTTACAACCGATACATTTTTTGCTCTCCATGCGGACGATACCGGTGACGGGATCTTTATAGGTCGCCTTGGTCGGACAGGCCCTGACGCAAGGAGCATCGTTACAGTGGTTACAAAGTACCGGTATAAATTCTACCTTCTTGTCCAGTTGTCCCTGGTATTTTCTGGTAAGAATACGGGTTCTGTACCCATATTCTGGAACATGATTAGTCTTGTTACAGGCATCGACGCATTTTTCACAGTCAATGCAGAGCGATTGACGGATAACCATGCTGTAATGCGGGTTGTAGGGATATTTTTCCACGAAATCAGCGCCGCCGGAGCCCTCAGAGGCTTGGGCAACTCCATAGGTGGAAGACAGGGAGAGTATCTTGCCGCTGGCATAGACACCGGTAATGGCAAACCCTAGTTTAAGAAAGTTACGTCTTTCTTTGACGGTAACCGATTCGGTCCCCTCATTTTTCAACTTGTTTAAATCTATTTTAGGAAAATTCATAATATTCGTTCCTTTCAATGGTCTCAGGCAACTACCTGTTATTACCAGATTTTATGATGACGTCTCATGGCGTCTTCCTCAGACTCGCCTTCATCCATGAAATGGATGGCTCCACAACCAGGACAGATATATCCGCCTTCTGGGACAATCTCGTGTTTCTCAAGTTGATGACCGTTGAGCATCTTCTCTCCGGCAAAATAGGCGAAGCAGATAAAAGAAAGACCAAAAAGTGTGGCCATGAATTCATGAAATGATGGCATGTACGTGCGGAGGGCAAGGGCCTCTTCTACACCAAGCGAGTGATACACAGAGACTATTTGACCTGGAACCACGATATCGTAACGCATGAAGAAGATACCAATCATCATAAGTCCAGTGGCCCACATGATCATACCAAAATTATTGCCCCGCGAACGAATCAGGAGATATAGCGGGAGAACCATGCCGAGAAAGACCTCAAAGCACCAGAAGTTGATGGCGTAGTCACCGGAGACCAAGGCCATGATGACAAGGGATTTGTCGTGTGACACCATGCCGGTAATAATTTTCCAGATGGTGAAGAATATGATGGTAGAGATCAGGAAGGCGGTAACTTGAGTGATCGCCTGCATGGCGCGTTCCATGCGCTGATTCATAATCTCTGGGTTGATTTTTGCGGCTAAGGTCGTGACGAACAAAATGGCGCATCCGCCAGACATGGCTGCAGAGAAGATAAAGTAGATAGGCAGGTAGGGGCCATACCAGAACGCCCGTCCATGCAGCATTCCAAACACAGCGCCCAGGTTACTATGGGCGGCAATACCGACAACGAGTGCCGCGAATCCCATCAATCTGGAAATACTATGGTTTTGTTCAAGGAGGAAATAATACTCAATGATCATGAAGACCAGATAGGCCCCATATAAAGTCCCCATCCACCACATGTTTGAGCTCAGATTGGGGGAAATAACATTGTAGATAGCCATTCTGAATGGATTCTCAATGTCAAAGAATATGATGCAGAAACCACCAAGGATAAAGATAATGGACATGAATATTGCGCGCTTGGCAATGGGCATAAAGGCCTCACCGCCGAAAACATGGCCGATAGAGGAAATAATGCACAGTCCGGTTGATGTTACAACACAAAAAACATAGGCTGAAATCAGGAGACCCCAGGGAACTTCACGGCTTACACCATAAACATGATGATAGCCGACAACCATTCCGTGTACTCCTACTGCCGCCCCAGCCACAGCAAGGAGGGCAAAAGCTCCCATGAGCATGAGATAGCCCGGGCTTGCTTTTTTCAGGGCATCAATGCCATGATAGCCCCATTTTTTTGAAATATTGACCATAATTTCCATTAGTTGTTCACCTTATTAAGTAATATTTTAGAATAATCGTAACTGTTCAGATCTCAATCTTCACGTGTTATGGATGTTCTTAGTGTTTACTTTCGCCGTGTTCGTTCTCTTTCTGGTCGCCACCTTGCAGGGCGTCGTTCCCTTTGACGCCGATATGACAAACGGTACAACGGGTCAGGTAGCCAAATGCCTTAGAGGAATCGTGACATGTGCCGCAGTATTTATTGTGGAGTTTTTCCAGGTATTCTCTCTTGTTTCCAGAATCAGCGTTGGTTTGTTCAGCCTCTTCGATGGATCCTTTTTTCATGGCAAAAACGTCTTTATGGCATGTCTCACAGGCCAGGCCACCTTTTTTCAGATGGATGGAGTGTTCGAAGGCCACTGCTTTTACAGGATAGGTAAAGATGATGGCGGTCTCGGGGGCTGAATGGCAGGAACCGCACTGGGTTGTAGTCTCAAAGGCCGTGTTGCCATCATGACAGCTACCGCAATATTTCCCTTCCTTAAAAGATTTCATGGAGAAATCGCCTGCTGCTTCAGTGGAACCCTGTTCCATGGCAAAGATCTCATCATGGCAGGCGTCGCATGCAAGGCCAGCGTCCATGGTATGAGTTTTGTGGGTGAAGGTAGCCTTAGTCGGGGTAGTCCAGACGATTGGTTCCTCAGGGCCATATTGGTCAGCATCGTATGCCTCTTCCGCCATGCTGGTATTAACCAGAAGGAAAGATGCAGCCAGGAATGCCGTTAAGGCCAGTAAACTTACAGTTGACGCTTTGTTTGTGTTCATTGATGTGCTCCTGCCTCTTTTTATCTGTTAGCTGTTATGGCTGGAAATGATTCAGCGGCTCCTGATTAATCAGCAACTGCTTAACACTTTGCCAGATTCAATGGACTTAAATAACTTGTTAGTATGCTGATGGATATTATTCCAAGTGCAATGCAGCCTGCGTTGTTAGAGAATATGAAAAAAGGAAACAGGCGTAATGCATTTAAACGGCACAAGATAAACAACTGTAAAGGGATTAAGCAACAGAAAAATGCACAAAAAGCATTATACTCTTCGGTTGCTTATAATTATTCATTGTTGAATAGCTTGTATTTTTAATGGGTTATAGATTCAGAGTTTTTGAAAAAAAATGCAGTTAGTTGTATTTGCACAAAAAGAAATTGGAGATGCAGTGATGTTTTACTCTTATGGTACTGTTTTTATTTTATATTTTTTTTAAAATTTCAGCAATACGTTCTCCTGCTGAAATTATTTTGCTCAGAATATCTTTTTCTTCAACTGTTACTGCAGTTTCCTGAAATGAGTCAGAGAGTAATTGCGCATAATTAATAATTCCATTGGATAGATTAGTGCCTTCGTTGATAATGGCCGCCAGCTTTTCGTCATGTTTTTTGGGAGAGCTATCAGCTCCCTGTTCAGAGTGGGGGTGTTGCAGTAAATTGTTGACGGTATCTGTCAGTACAGCTATTTCGGTGCAGCTCTCAGAGCTATAGGAGAAACCAGTGGTGAGAATGTCCTCTTCTCTCGCCTGCTCGGAGAGGCGGATCAGGGGGAGTACCGTTTTTTGGTAGAGCAGGATCAGGGAGAAGCTGATAATACAAATGATGGTGCCGAGGGCACCAATCATGATTGTTTGAAAATGAACAACTTTTGCCCGCATTTGACTGACAATGATTCGGTCAAACCGCAGAAGGTAGTCAGCCAGTTGTCGCATCTGGCGCTGCAGGTTGAGGCTGTGGGCAATTTTGTCTTCAGCCGCGATACTGTTTTTTGCTGAAATGGCAAGGCCGGAGAGGTCAACTTGTTTGGCCATGTCGAGTTTAAATTCAGTAGGAATGAGCTCGTTTTCCTGCAAACGAATGAGGGATGCATTCATATCTTTCAAGTCCCTGGAGGCGGCAACAACCTTGTCCCAGTCCTTTTCTATCAATGATGCCGTAATCTGTTCCCGTAGGGTCGCGAACTGAAAGATGGACTCCTCGCTCTGAGCGATAATTTTGTTGTATTGTCCGGTGAGCTGATATTGACGGAAGCCAAGAAGCACCACAAAGGCAAGGAGGCAAGCAACGGAGATAAAGGCTAGATAGCCAGCTTTCTTTAAAGAATACATGGTGTTGTTTTTTTGATTTTACTGTGAATACAGCTTTGTGAGGCAGGACATGTGGTACATTCGTTTTTATCGGAAATGTCATCTGCCGCTTTTTTCTTTTCCGAACAGGCAAGAATGATATCGAATTCTTCATTGTCCAGAGTTTCAGCCTGAACCAGAATTCCAGCCAGGTTTTTCAAGAGATAGAATTTCTGACTGAGAATGGCAAGCGCATCTTCATAACATGTTGCCAGCAGGGTCTTGATTTCATGGTCAATGGCTCGCGCCGTCTCATCGGCCATGGGGAGACGTTGAGATACACCACCTAAAAAACCACTGTTGTCGACCATGAAGGCCTGCGCCCCTATGGCTTCATTCATCCCCCATTTGCAAATCATATTGGTTGCGATCTCAGTTGCCTGGAGAATATCACCTTGCGCACCGGTGGAACGTTGATCGAAGGCCAGGGCTTCAGCGGCACGGCCTCCCATCAGAATGGTGACTCTATTTTTTAAATAATTGTAAGAGTAGGCGTGTCTGTCAAATAAAGCGAGTTGCTGGGTCTGTCCTAAGGCCCTTCCTCGTGGAATGATTGTGATTTTATGGAGTGGATCGGCATCAGGAAGGGATTTGGCAATAATGGCATGGCCGGCTTCATGGTAGGCAAGGATGTTGCGATCCTTCTCGGTCATGATCATTCCTTTGCGCTCTACCCCCATCAGAAGGCGATCACGAGCTAGTTCAAAGTCTGTATAGTCGACGGCCTGTTTTCCTCCCCTTGCTGCCATAAGGGCGGCCTCATTGACCAGATTGGCAAGCTCTGCTCCAGTAAATCCTGGGCACGTCTGAGCAATCTGTTGCAGATCAATATCTGGGCACAGTTTTATCTTTGCTGCATGGATCGCGAGTATCTTCTGGCGTCCATTGATATCAGGCGGCAGGATGTTTACCTGTCGATCAAAACGTCCAGGGCGGCGCAGGGCGGAGTCCAGAATATCGGGTCTGTTGGTGGCTGCCATGACTACGATATTGTCGGATGAGCCAAAACCATCCATTTCAACAAGCAGGGCATTCAAGGTCTGACTCCTCTCATCGCTGCCACTAGCAGACGATCCACCGCTGCGACTTCCACCAACTGCATCAATCTCATCAATAAAGACGATGCATGGGGCATTCCTTTTGGCCTCTCTGAAGAGATCTCTTACCCGTGAGGCGCCGACACCGACAAACATTTCAACAAAATCAGAGCCGCTGAAGCTGTAAAACGGTACTCCCGACTCACCGGCAATGGCCCGGGCAAGCAAGGTCTTACCTGTGCCAGGAGGACCTTGCAGCAGTACTCCTTTAGGGATGGTGGCGCCAACCAGACTAAATTGGCTCGGGTCTTTCAGGAACGCGACAATCTCTTGAAGCTCTTCCAGGGCCTCAGGGATGCCGGCAACGTCCTTGAAGGTCACAACCTTATGACCATCGTCGGGAAGAATCAATTTGTCAGTGGCAAACTTGCTTTCTTTTTCTTCTCTTTTTATCTTGCTGAGTGAGAGAACAATCACGAGTATGAGCAGAATGATATAGAGAAGGGCAAGGCCCTGTATGATCAGTTCAGAATGGTCTCTGTTGAAAATTATACGGATGTTCTTGTCTTTCAGTTCCTGAATGAGTTCTTCAGGATTGGGAACCATGGTAACATAGGTAAAACCTGGATTAGTACTGGTCTCGCCAGCACGATGACTAATCACAACCCGGTTTCCGGTAAAGGTCATATCAGAGATATCGTGATGACTGAGACAATAGCGAAATTCACTGTACGTTCTAACCGGCAAACGGTGTTCAATGGTCCACATGAGATAGCAGGCGCCGGCAAAAATAGTAAAAAGGAAAAAAATAAACAGGTTGCGAGCAAGAATTGCCATGATAAAACATCCTTGGATAAACAGGTTTGGTTATGTGGATTTTATTCTAAATGGGTCTTTATTATTGATCCGTCATACCATATAAATATAAGAACATACCATACAAAAAGCCAGGGATATAGAGCTCCCTGGCTTTTTGTATGAGTTCCGCTTTGATATTTATCCAAAAACTTCAAACTGCTTTAGTTCTAGTCGCTGCTGGATTATCCCTGATGGGACGGAATGTTCAATCCAACAGCAGGGGCCATGGTTTTAGTCAGGTAGTTTTTTTACCTCCTTTTCTGAAAGATCCCATAGCTTTTTAGTTACCAAAAATAGCGGAGAACAAGTTTTTAACAAGGGCAACAGGGTTCCCATCGGAGATCAAGACGCTGGCGAGACAAATAAGACCCCAGATTCCAACGGCTACAGCAAAGGCAGCGGTAACTTTGGTCCCAAGTTTGTAAAGTTCACTGTCCGTGCTGGCAGAGTCGTGGGATGTTGCTTTGGTTTGTTCTTTGGTGTGTGCGGTATTCTTCATGATGATATTCCTCATTGAGAAAGAAATGTTTAGTGATGAATTGATTAGCCGAGGTAACTGGTCAACCTTTTGAGCTATCCGTTAATTGCTGTGAAAAGATGAGCTATAAGGTTAATCGGCCCGCTACTATTGACGGCTCCAACAATGATACTGGCAACAGCCCAGCAGCCAATAATACCGGCGGTAATGCCAAGGGCCGTGATACCTATCTTGGAGATTTCCGTGCAAGCGTTGGTGGCTGCGGTGCTGTAGGCACGACTTTTATCAATGCCGGGAAAGTTTTTCATGGGAATCTCCAAGGTGGTTTTTTTTTGAGGCCGTTATGGGGTAATCAATTTATTACTAATTCATTCGCAAAAACTTATCCAGCAAGCGCTTTTATATACTCTGTGGCAAGAGATACGGGGCCACCGCTGGCAATGACGCCGGCAGTCATGCAGGCCACTGCCCAGCTGCCGATCAAAAGTGAGGTGATACCAGCAACGGTGGCTCCTGCTTTGTGCAGCTCAGCGATGGCTTGGGTGTTCTCATTGACGCCGGCGCGGGTCTTGTGGTGGGTTGTTGTTTTCATAATGTCCCCTTTTTGTGTATTTGAGTTTGAGATGAATTTTAATTTTGTGAATCGTAGTGTTTGTTATCTTTACTGCATGCAACGTGCCAGGCTTGATTATTTGTTTGGAAAGGGAATTTATGTTTCTAACTTACTGTTATTGTGTAATGTTTTGTGTTTGTCGCCATTGTTGTATTGCCGTGGCGGAGGTGTTGGTAGAAAATCTGCATTGTGTAGCGCAACTGTTGCGCTTGGACCGATGTGTTGCTTGACTGTTGCGAATGTGTAGCGTGTAAGGGGGTAATGCAACACGTTAAGGCGGCCGAAACTGCTAGCGGCAGAGAAGGCTTGGGGCCAGATTACTTTTAGGGAAAGGTCATGGCATCGCCGGATATATTCGCTTTTGGTGTGTGGAATACATTGTAATGCAGAGCTTGGCGGAACTCTTTCTGCAGATGGGTTCGGTGGCTTTAAGTGATACCTGGTGTTAGAAATTGGAAACTAAAAAAATGAAAAATTTTGCGGGAGAAGAGCTGTCGTAATCTGAAGTTGTTGGGATTGCTCAAGGCATGATTGCGGAGCTATTGTGCCTTGAGCAATGGAGGACTTGGCTCGGGTCTCTTTGTATCGATAGTTGCAAACACAGAAAGCCAGAGAGTTTTATCTCTCTGGCTTTCTGTGTTTGTCTGGAATTATTATTGCTTGTAACCCTTGAACACCTACTTATTTGAAACTGTGAGCCTTCAAGGGTGTAGGGAGATGAACAAGCGACCGACTGGGTGGTCTTTACTTTAAAGTTTATTGATGCAATGATCTGTTAGCTGCCGACAATGGCAGAGAACATGCTTTTAACAAGGGCAACAGGACCGCCCCCGGAGATCAGGGCGCTGGAGAGACAGATAAGGCTCCAAATGCCGATTGCTCCAGCAAAGGCAGCGGTAATGAAGGTTCCCAGCTTGTAGAGCTCACTGTCTGTATTGGCTGACTCATGAGCGGTTGCTTTAACTTGTTCTTTGGTGATTGCGGTGTTCTTCATGATGAGGTTCCTTTTGAAAGTAAAGAGTATTGGGTTATGAATCGTTTCTGTGCGGTATCTTGGTACTATCCTGGACTATTGTCCGGTAATTGCGGTGAAAAGACTGGCAATAAGGTCGATTGGTCCACCACTGTCGACTGCTCCGGCAATCATGCTGGCAACAGCCCAGCAGCCGATAACACCGGCGGTAATGGCGACAGCTGTGATGCCTATCTTGGAGATTTCCGTGCTTGCATTGGTAGCTGTATTGCTTGATTCGCGACTTTTATCAATGCTGGGAATGTTTTTCATGGTAATCTCCAAGGTAGTATTTATCAACTGATTATTCTAGAGGCTTTTTGAGCCATTTTTAGATGAAAACTATTATCCAACAAGGGCTTTGATGTAATCAGTGGCAAGTGCCACTGGGCCGCCGCTGGCAATGACGCCTGCGGTCATGCAGGCAACTGCCCAACCGCCAATCAGAAGTGAGGTGATGCCAATTGCAGTAGCACCAACTTTGTCCAGCTCAACGGTGGTTTGAGTATTTTCATTGACGATGGTGTGGGTCTTGTTTTGAGTTGTTGTCTTCATGATGTCCCCCTTTGTGTATGTTTGAGATGCGTTTTGATTTTGTGAATCATTGTGTTTGCTTTCTTTAATGCATTCGTCGTGCCAAAAGTGATTTTTTTATGGAATGGCAAATTGTTTATATGTAACAATTTGTTAATATTGTAAATATGCTGTGTCTTGGTTGTTGTTGCGCTGGTGTGACATGGGCGTACAGGGGGTTGTTGTCTTGTGTGGCATAACTGTTGCTATTAGCTGGTGTTGGTGCATAAGTGTTGCGAAGATGTTGCACTGCGAGAAGCTGCAACAGTTTTGGCGGGATCAGTCTGTGTTGCAAAAAATGACTGAAAAAGGTTGTGAAGGATATGAGCAAGCCGGTAAGTAAGGTGAAAAATAATCCACAATATACGGTCCAAATTTTGGGTTCAGGATCATATTTCAGGGGGAGGGGGAATTAGGAGGTTCAGTGAACTCTTTTTCTTGAATACCAAGACGTTGCATCTTACGGTAGAGGGTGCTTCGATCAACATTCAACATGCGAGCGGCTTTGGATTTGTTGCCTCTGGCCCGTTTCAGGGCGTCAATGAGTTCATCCTTTTCGCTGATATAGGGAGGCAATGGAGGGGCGTCAACGCCTGTTGTACTTTGTGGGGCCTGATTCGAGCTACTGGAAGTTGTCAAGTCAGGGATGGTATTCTGCAGATTCTGCTGCGACCGGATTTCCTCAGGGAAGTGCTCAAGGGAGATGGTTGGGCCTTCGCAGAGGACGCAGGCCCTTTCTATCACATGACGGAGTTCTCTGACGTTTCCTGGCCATGAATAACGGGAAAGGGCGTTCATGGCCTGATCGGAAATCCCGTGAATCTTCCTTTTAAGCTGGTCTCGAAAGAGGGAGAGGAAGTGATAGGACAAGATAGGGATTCCACCTTTACGGTCACGAAGTGGTGGGAGATGGATCTCAACAACCTTCAAACGGTAATAGAGATCTTCGCGAAAATTTCCCGCCCTGACTTTTTCGATAAGATTGACATTTGTGGCCGCAATAACGCGAACATCTACCTTTGTCGGTGTGTCCTGGCCCACAGGGGTAAAGGTTTTTTCCTGGAGAAAGCGGAGGAGGCGCAGTTGCATCCGGGGGGAGATGTCGCCAATCTCATCGAGAAATAAGGTGCCATTGTCGGCTTGCAGGAGCCGTCCCGGTCGATCACGGTCGGCACCGGTGAATGCACCTTTTTTATGGCCAAAAAGTTCACTCTCCAGCAGATCTTCAGGAATGGCGGCACAATCCACTTTAATAAGGGCCATGTCTCGTCTCGGACTTTCCGCATGCAGTGCCTCGGCGGCAAGTTCCTTACCTGTTCCCGATTCTCCGGTGATCAGAACGGCAGTGTCAACCTTGCCGACATTTTCAATCAGTTTATAAACACTTTGCATCACCTGACTGGAGCCGACATAGCCGTGAAACTGATTTCGTATAACGCCGCTTCCTTCATCAGGTTCAGGCAGGGTAATATCTCGGGCGACAATGACCACTCCACTGAATTCGTCTTGCCCGTCCTCAAGAGGGGAGGCATTCAGGCTGATAATCCGGATGTTGCCATCAGACTTACGGCATTCGATCTGATGCTCTCTTACTTCCTTCCGATTTTTCAAGACCTGTAAGGCATCCTGAAGACAGGTCTGACCCATTTCTTCGTTAATGGAATTAAGGTTGGTCGGTGGATTGGCCTCATTGTAATTCAGCCAGTTTTTGGCAGTATTGTTGATCTGGATGATATTCATGTCATTATCAATGGTGATGATCGCGTCACGAACGGAACTGAAAATCGCCTCCAGGTAGCGTTTATATTTTTCGTTCTCTTTGATGAGTGCTTTTTTATCTTTTTCAAGCTCCCAGTGCTGTAAGGCCTGGCGGACAAACCTGAGCAGTGTCTCTTTGTTGACCGGTTTGGAGATGTAGTCAAAGGCTCCATATCTGACCGCCTCGGCTGCGGAATCAAGGTTGGGAAAACCGGTTACCATGACCACCGGGCATTGCAGGCCAGCCTCGCGAATCTTGCGCAAGAGATCAGTACCGCGTGCTCCTTCAAGAACTATGTCACTGATGATCAGATCAAATTCATGATCCTGGATGGTCAGCAGGGCCTCATCAAAGGTGGAGGCAGTGGTGATGGGACCGTAACCTTCTCTCGCCAGAAACATCTCAAAGGTGAGACGAATGCTTGCCTCATCGTCAACAATGAGGATACGAGCGTTTTTGTCCACTGTTTCAAGGTGTTGCTGCATAGTCTGAGCCTGAGGTGGGGATTTGAATGAGCATCTCGGTGAATTGATGCATGATCGAGTTAACCTTGATGGTGCCGCCATGATCCTGGATAATGCCGAAGCTGATACTGAGGCCGAGCCCTGTGCCTTGCCCGGAAGGTTTTGTGGTAAAAAACGGATCAAATAATCGATCCAGGATACCTTGGGGAATCCCGGTACCTTGATCACGGATAGTTGTCTGAATCCAGGACCTTTTATCTTCGGTAATGACAGGATGACAGGAGATCAGGACTTTTTTATCCGGGGACGTAGTAGGGTAGCGCTCGTTCAGGGCAAATCTACTGTTGCTCAGCAGGTTGAGAATGACCTGCTGCAGTTGGCGGAAGTTGCCATAGATGGGACAGGGATCCTGGGAAAAGTCAGTACTGATCTGGATGCCATCTTTTTTTAATTGATGTTCGACAAGCGACAGGGTGGCCATGATGACCTGCACCATGTCAATGGGTTCATTCTCCTGGTTCCCTTCCCTGGCAAAGGAGAGCAGGTTCTTTATAATGGAGGCGATGCGTTCGCCTTCATTGATGATCCGGGTAAGGAGCTCTTCCTGGAGAGAATTTTTTTCACTGTCATCCAAGAGGAGTTGGGCAAAATTGATAATGCCTGTGATGGGATTATTGACCTCATGGGCAACCCCTGCTGCCAGTTCACCGATGGCTGCAAGTTGTGCCGTGCGCATGGAGTCGACTTTGCGCAGTTCATCCGAGGTCAGTTCGCGGGCAATAAGGAGTATCTTGCGGATGACACCATCGCTATCTTTGACGGGGGAGATGGTGAGAAGGTATTCGCCAAAAAGCCCAGGCAGTCGGGTTTCTTCCACTCTGGGAGCGCAGGTGCGTAAAAAAGATTCCAGTGGACACTGGAGATGAGGGGAACTGCCGCCATGAATAATTTTGCAGATTCCCTTGCCGATAATCTGGCTTTTGGTTTTATGGGCTGTGTTGATGGCGGCCAGGTTAGCATCAATGATAACCCCTTCCGGGGTGACAATCAGTACCGGATCCTGAATGGCGTCAAAGAGCTCATTTCCCTTGCCTGTGGGGTGGGAAAGCAGGGCGCAGTCAATGGTGTTGGGTGCGGCATTTTCCAGGGTGATGGGAGGAGTATCTGCCATAATATTATCCTGCCAGTGAACCCAGAACTTTTTTCACCATATTGCCGTCAGCGGTCTTGCCAAAATGTTTCATGATGGGCCCCATAGCCTGCATCGGGCTTTTGAACTGTGACAGATCTATGTTCTCTTTGGCCCAGGCCGTAATCTCTTCTTCGGTGGCCATTTTGGGAAGATATGACTCCAGCACCTGCAGGTAATCGGAGGTTGCTTGTCCGGTGAATTCAAGGGTCTGTTTTTCTGATTTGCATAAGCCCATGATTACGGAGATGATCTCATCGTTGGTAATCTCCTCATCTTGTTTGGGACGACTGCTCTTTTTACCGCTTTCCAGGGTGATGGCCTGGGTGATCTTGGTGGGGAATTCACTTATGATAATACGGACAGCACCTTTGACCGCCTCATTGCGGCCCAGTATGGCAGCCTTCAAATCGCTTCGCAGCTTGACGATCAGGGGAATGCCAGATGCCTCGTTCCAGCCATATTCTGTTGTGTCGCTCATATTTGCTCACAGGTGTTTGATTTAATGTTGAACTCAGTGATTGTGGGCATAAGTGTATAATTGAATGCCATGTGACAGCTCTCTTCTTATAGGACTCTGGCAATCCATGTCAAGGGAAAAAGCCGGAAGCTGTGCGGCGAGGATGGAGATACGGTACTCGGTTTATCGGACTCTCTGAGCTGTTGTTCAAAATAACTGAAACATTTTGCAAAGTTGTGACCGGTATAAAGTGCTGGTCGTTCTTCAAACTCCAAAGGGAGTTTCTTTCGGACTATTCGTTGCTGGATATCGTAATGGAAACGTCAGAAATGTACTGGTTATTTCGTTACGATTCCAAATCAAAGGTGCTCACTCTATATATTATTAATAATATTTTGCATGGATTCAACTGAGATCAAGTATGGCCTTTCCTTAAAACTGAGAACCTCAGTTCTGGTTTCTTCTAATGATTATTTGCATGGACTCTATTCGCAGTATTCATTTGCAATGTTGAATTTTTTGATGCATTCTTTTGCAAGAGTTGTGGGTAAGTTGTTTAGGAGTGGAAATGAGGCGAATCAATACTCAAAAATAGAGGAGAAGATTGTGATTAACGTCGACGATGTTACAAAAAAGAGCAATAATTTGACGCGGCGGCAGTTTGTTAAATATTTCGCCGGAACAACCACATATATGTCTTTCGCCTCGTTTAGCCTGCCGGGGCCCGTTTTTCTCCTGACCCGCACAAAACAAAGGTATCCGATTGATGCCACGGTTAAGACAACGGCTGAGAGAATGATCTCATTTCCCTATATTCTGGGTGACCTTCCTCCCAATGATCCTGCCTCCACCCCTGCTCTCAGCCCTAATGGCAGTAGCGGTCTCAGAATTACTGAACTTTACAAGGTTCCAGACTATGAAAGCAAAGGCTATGGGAGATGGGAGTATATAGAATGGGGGCTCCCGATAAAACAGCGGACGGATATCATGCCCTCCAGTTTTATTCCCGCGTCAGTCACCAAAAAAACAAAACTCCTGAACTTTTTTGCCATGACCGATATCCATATCACTGACAAGGAGGCACCAAACTCGTTCATCTACCTCCAGCAACAGGATCAATTATACTCCGGGGGCAATACCTCCATTTATTCGCCGATCATGATGTACACAACCCATGTTCTTGATGCCGCCATTCAGACGGCAAATGCCCTGCACAAGAAAAATGCCTTTGATTTTTTCATCTCTCTGGGCGACACCTGTAACTGTACTTCGTACAACGAACTCAGATGGTATATCGACGTTATTGACGGCAAGGTCATCACCCCAAGCTCCGGTGCCCATCTTGGTACTGAAACCATCGATTATCAAAAACCATTCCAGGCTGCAGGACTCGATAAATCGATCCCTTTCTATCAGGCAATCGGCAACCATGACCACTTTTTGCTTGGTTCGTTCCCTCCCTATGCAACCGGGCTTGCCGATTCCTTTCTCAGTGATACTGTCTGGTCAGTACCGGATTTTCTTCAACCAGATCCTTTGACCTTCCCGGCCATGTTCAGCGTGGAAAAACTGAAGAACGATAGCCCACGATTTTATGCGGGTGTTATTGATGGTTCAACCCCTTATGGTACCATTATCAATTATGGGTCTGTCGATGATCCCCCCACTCCTCAAACAAAGGTTACTGCTGATCCCGATCGCCGTTCCCTGTTGAGAACGGAATGGATCCAGGAGTTTTTCAATACAGCCACCAGTCCGGTTGGTCACGGATTCAACCTGGTTTCATCCAACCCAAATTTTAACCCGGTTCCAGAAAACGACAAAGCCGGGTTTGCCTGTTATAGCTTTGTGCCCAAGTCAAATATACCGCTTAAAGTTATCGTGCTGGATGATACTCAGCGGGAAGATGACGGCTCTGTTGATATTCACGGTCACGGCTTTCTTGATGACGCACGCTGGGCGTGGTTGCAAGCAGAACTTGCAGACGGTCAGGCTGCCAACCAGTTGATGATCATTGCGGCGCATATCCCGATTGCTGTCGTCAATATTGGTGCCGAGACCGAATGGTGGCTTGGCGGCAACAAGACCGCGCCGGATCCAAAACCCCTTGGTGATGCGTCTACTGATGTCCAGAATGCCGTAGACCTGGCAGGGCTGGTGCAAAAACTCTGGGAAACACCGAACCTGCTGATGTGGATAGCCGGTCATCGTCATGTCAATACTGTTAAGGCTTTCAAGTCGCCTACCCTTTACGAGACAACTCCAGAAAGTGGCTTCTGGCAGGTGGAGACCTCATCACTGCATGACTTTCCGCAGCAGTTTCGTACATTCGAGATCTACCTGAACAGTGATTACAGCATCTCCATCGAGACGGTCAACGTTGATCCGGCAGTTGCCGAGGGTTCTCCCGCCGAAACATCGCGAAAATACGCGATCGCGACGCAGCAGATAGTTCAGCAGAACTTAACCGTGAATAGTGTAAACTTGGATCAGATAATACTGCCTACTGCTACGCCGGACACTTATATTACTGTTACCCTTCCCAGCATGGACCCGAGTCGGCCGGAGCCGGCACAAGGCACCCCAAATCCTGATGGAACCCCACCAACCTACACCGATCCAACTATCGAGTATGTTGACATGACCACATACGGAGTCCCCTACAATGCGTCGTATAATGCCCAACTGTTCAAGCAATTGAGCCCGGCCATGACGGCGGAAATGGTTAGGTTGTTTCCCTCATTATAAACAACTGTCAGCAGGTGAGTATCGCATAAAAAAAGTCTTCCCCAACAGGATGAATCCTGTTGGGGAAGACTTTTTTTATGTGTCCAGATGGCCCGGGAGAGGTAAACTTGGATCCTCTAAGTTATTCTCTGACATCTATTTAAAATGATAATACAAGTTCTTTGTAGCTGTAAAACAAAGGTCCAGGTCATCGACTAAAGAGTATTTTGAGAAATGGTCTTTTTGTCCAAGCTCCGCGTTGTTCAGAAAATTTTATCCTCGGAATATCAAATATATGCCTGCGGTAAAATTTTTTTCACGCCTTGATCTTGAATAAAAATCCTAATTTTTCAAAGTACCCTTAATATTGTTGATCTTTTACAGGATTAATCACTTTTTGTGTCAAATAGCCCTATCTGGTTCCCCAGCCGCACCTGGATGGCGCCTGATTTGTATCTTCCCGGCTCAAATATCATAATGAATAATGACCCCCCGTAGAGAAAATGTCCCAGTTCTTCTCCTCGGGTAACCGGTACCGGCTTGGTGATATTTTGAAATTTATTTTCAAAGACAATTGAACTGATTGTGTTCAGTCCGACCGGCACCATTGCTACATGTCCAAATTTTTTGGTGTCAATAATGAAATAGCCGCGTTTGAAATCCTCGAACTGATTAAACTCCGTACCGGAGTATCCCACATTTCCGCTTGCAGGAGCCCAATCCGGGAAATTATCATAACCATAATATGGGTCCTCAATAATCTTGCTTTCCACTGCCTCGCCACTCACAGGAGAATGATAATGGTGATAGGTATTCGGCATCAAAACGCAGGAAAGTGCAGTGCCGCCAATGAATTTATTTGCGTACTGCGAACCGTCGAGCATCTCGACGATATTGAGTGCCTGATTAAATTTTGTTTGGATCTTCGTGTCGATGCCGGTTATTTTCTGGGGAACTGAATTCATGATACAATCAGTAGGCGCTGAAATGATGTAATCTCGATCAGGCATAGTCTGTGGTCGGCTTGCGGGCAAGCTGATGAGCTTACGCGCAAAAAACTCATTAAACGATTTGAAGCCGCCATCAGGTGCGCTTGGGTCGGGTAGGACATACTCCTTAATCTCAACACGCGGATCCTGGATCCACTCCTCAATTTTGGCGGTGGAGGCTTTGCTGTCCATAAAGGCTCCTCTCTCCCTGGAGAATTTCTGCGTAATTTGCCGGCCGGGAGATTCTTTGACCAGTTTAACCCCATATTCGTTATGATAGTAGAACCAGGCAAATTTTTGGATATATTTTAAACCATCATCGTGTCCTCCCTTCATCTCAGGGAGGAAGGTGCACCAGTCAGTAAAAAAATCTGTTAGATCTGTAAACTTTGCACCAATCCAAGGGTTGTCGTCCGGATAGGCAGAAGGGAGATGTTGGATATTTTTCAAAGCTGAGTCCAGCAGTTTTTTGAATTCAGGATTGCTCTCATAGGCGTTTTTTAAGTCGTTGATTGAACCTTGACAGGGGGTTACTGTACTGTCATTTGCTGCCGGGGCGGGTGAATATGAGAAACTGAAACAGATGATAGTGCAAATAAGTCCAATACTAAATCGCCTTGGTATAGATCTGTCCATTTAATTGTCTCCTTAGAATTACCTGAGAATGGGTACATTTTTCAGTTAATGAACAATGCCCTTGAAAAAGGTAACCGTTTATTTTGATCTTTAACGTGCGTCTGATATGGTTTCCATTTATCATTTATGAGAAATGTGAATCAGGATTCCTTGATTGTCCCTATTTTGGAGGCTAAAGTCTATTAAAATAAAAAAATCAATGGGTACAGCCAGCGGTTTTTATTCTATAAGCTGTGATTTGTCCGTGATGTATAAGTGGAACTGATTGTTCTCTTGATTTTATTGCTTTTGTTCTGATTACAGTCACATCGTCGCTTGCGTTCCGTCGTGCTTTCCATCCAGGTTTGGAAATAGAATTATAGTCTTCTGGTCAAAAATTGAGTGGACTTATGCAGAAAGGCATTATTGAAGAACAGCTTCAGGGGATTGTGGAACGGGTCACTTATCATAATAGTGAGACGGGCTGGTCGGTGCTGCGGGTGAAGTGTTTCAATGAACATGAGGCGGTAACGGTGACCGTACACCAGACCCGTGTTTTTGCCGGAGCAACCATGAAATTCTTCGGTTCCTGGGCGGTCCATCCTTCCTACGGCAGGCAGTTCAAGGCCCTGCGAGCCGAAGAACAGAAGCCGGCCACTGCGGCTGGTCTGGAAAAATATCTCGGCTCCGGACTTATCAAAGGAGTGGGGCCCAAGACTGCTCGCAAGATTGTCAGCCATTTTGGTAAAGCTACCCTCGATATCTTTGAAGGTCGGATTGAGGATCTGCTTCTGGTGCCGGGTATTGCCCACAAAAAATTGGCCGGGATCAAAACGGCCTGGGAGGAACATCGGGCGGTGCGTGAGGTGATGCTCTTTTTACAGGGGCATGGTATTTCGACCCTCTTTGCCGTCCGGATTTATAAGAAATATGGGGATCAGGCCGTAGCCATTGTCCGGGAGAATCCCTACCGGCTGGCGGATGATTTTTACGGCATCGGTTTTTTTTCTGCCGACAAAGTTGCCCTTTCCCTTGGCATTCCTCTTGATTCAGAAGTCAGGATTATTGCCGCTATCCGTCATATCCTGGCGGCTTCCCGTGAGCAGGGTCATTGTTTTCTGACCAGCAAGCAGATTCTGGCCCAGATCAACGAGCTGTTGGAGATGGACCTGGCCGAGAGGTTGGAATCATATCTTCAGGCCATGGAACGGGATAATCTGTTGAAGACCCGGTTCCTGGCCATTGATGGCTCTGTTGCCGTCCCGTGTTATTATTCCAAGACCCTTTATTATGATGAACAGAATTGTGCCGAATGGTTGCGACAGCTGTGCGGCCCTATAGCTGTTGATGAAAAAAAAGTGGAGGATTGGCTGCAGAGCTACAGTGCCACCCAGAATCTTCAACTCAGCACTGAGCAACATGCTGCTGTTGCCGGTATTGTCTCCTGCCGTTGCGCAATTCTGACCGGTGGTCCGGGCTGCGGGAAGACCACCACTACTAAAACCCTGGTCAAATTGTTTCAGGCGATGGGGCTGGATGTCACTCTAGCCGCTCCCACGGGACGGGCGGCCCAGCGCATGGGCGAGGTGATAGGGGATGAGGCGAAGACTATTCACCGTTTGTTGGAGTATCAGGGCGGAGGTTTTAAACGGAACAGGGAGCAGCCTTTGACGCTCGATTGTCTGGTCGTCGATGAGTGCTCCATGCTTGATATCAGTCTGACCGCAGCCTTGCTGGCTGCCATTCCGGAAGGTGCGCGCCTTGTGCTGATCGGGGATGCCGATCAGCTGCCATCTGTTGGGGCCGGTAATGTGCTCGCGGATCTGATCGCTTCCGGGGTTGTTCCTCTCTTTACCCTGAATAAGGTGTTCCGTCAGGCAGAGCAATCTTCCATTATCCGTTACGCTCATGCCATCAATGAAGGTATTGTCCCTCAAATCCCTTCCCCTTTCAAACAACCAGGTCTGTGGACGGAAAAGGTTGATTGTCTCTTTCTTGATTCCAACGAGGCCACCCAAGAACAGTTGCGGGTTATTGCCAGGGTACGGGATCATTTAAAAGTATCTGCCTGTGATGCGGAGGCTCAATTTGGCAAGGAGCATCTTTATACGGGCATTGATGATCTGTCGTCTCAGAAACGGTATGGTTTCGAGTTGCCGGATCACTATAGCCATGTGAATTTTGGCTTGCTCCAGACTGCAGAAAACAGCGCGGATCAACTGCGGGCAGTGCTGAAAAAGGTGCATCCATGGTCATCTCTCTACTACGGCCTGACGGCCCAAGAGGTGATCGTCAGACTTTATACCGAATGGATTCCAAAATATTTTGGTAAAGAATGCGAGATTCAGGTGCTCTCGCCCATGACCAGAGCCAGTCTGGGCACGGCGACATTGAATCAGACCCTGCAGCAGGCGGTCAATCCAGCAGCTGAGAGCAAGGGGCAACTGATTCTCGGGGAGCGGATTTTCCGGGTGGGCGACCGGGTCATCCATCGCCGCAACAATTATGATCTTGGGGTTTTCAACGGTGATATCGGGGTGATAAGCCGGGTGAATGCCCTTGATCTCACCTGTGTGGTTCGTTTTCTAGCGGGTGGCCGCGAGGTGGAATATCAGAAGGATGAGATCAGTGAACTGGATCTGGCCTATGCTATCACCATCCATAAGTCACAGGGCAGTGAGTTCGATTGTGTGATTATTCCCATTGTCAGCCAGCATTTCAAGATGCTTTTTCGTAATCTTGTTTATACCGGCCTGACCAGGGCCAGGAAACTGGCTGTTTTTGTAGGAACCAGGCAGGCTTTCTCCATGGCGGTCAGGAACGTAGATACGGTCCGGCGACAGACGGCTCTGGCAGTTTTGTTGCGGGCTGAAGCAGGGGACAGGGAATAGGGATATAAACAAGGGAGCAGGGAGGAAAACATGGAATATAAAACAGGATCGCTGGGTCGAGTGATTATGGCCCGTTTTGATCAGGGTGATGATCTGCTGGAGGGATTGCAGGAGCTGTTCAGGAAAGAGGATCTGCGGGCCTGCTGGTTTCAGATTCTTGGCGGTCTGCGGCAGGCAGGAGTTGTGACCGGGCCGAAAGAGCCAACCATGCCGCCTGATCCGGTATGGGCTGAGGTTGACGGGGCCCGTGAGGTCGTTGGCAGCGGTTCTATGTACTGGGAAGGAGAGGAGCCGCGTATTCATCTCCATGCGGCCATGGGGCACCATGGTGAGACCATGACGGCTTGTATCCGTAGAGACACCAAGGTTTATCTTATTCTTGAAGTCCTTATCTTGGAATTGCAGGGGATGGATATTACGCGGCCTTATTTTGCTGAAGGTGGATTCAATCGACTGGTGTTTGGAAGCTAGGTGATTTCATCTTCTTGTGGTATTGTAAAAAAAATATTTAGGGGCCGTTACGAAAGAACCTGGCCTTGGATAACTATTTTGTTGCCCGGGCTAGGGATGGTCCAGTGTCGTTCGCTCCATAGATGGATGAGGAGCGAACGTTTCCTTATGCCGTTTCGGTTACTCAGATGGCCATGTTGTTTATAACGGTTTGAGTTGCTTCTAAGCAGTTTTTTTATGTCAAAATGGGACAAGAGTATATGGATGAGATAATCAGCAGATCTGAACAGAAACGGAGATTTAAGCGGAGTGAGGATGTGGCGCAGGAGTTGGCGGAACTCACCGATAAAGATCTGAAGGTTTTTCCCGGGGAGAGTGAGGTCAAGGAAGAGATAAAGACAATTCGGGGTTTAAGTGGGGGCGCGCGTAAACGGCAGGTGAAACATCTGGCCAAGCTCTTGCGTCAAGGTCCATCCATGGACGCCATCTATGATTTCTTGAGCAAGAGAAAAGGGTCACAGCTGAAGGTGAAAACTCAGATGCATGAGGCGGAACATCTGCGTGACGCCATGATCAATGAGGCCATGGCAGATTATCAGTATTGCCGGTCTATACAAATTGAGTGGGAGCCTGACTGGAAGAGTGAAGTTTTTGGTCCGGCAGTGGCAAAGTATCAGGGGCTGGACGAAGATGCCCTGCGTAAAACCATTTACCAGTATGTGAAGAGTCACAATAAACTTTATTATCGTGAACTGTTCCGGATGGTCAAGTCAGCTATTGATCAGTTTGAGATGGAACGTCGGATTACGGCTCCGGCGGAAGGTCTCTAGGAGTCTTTCGGAGCAAGTTGCCAGCAGACGATCCAGTAGCTTATATAATAGAGTTCTGTGGACTCATCTCAAAAGGTGGAATCTCTACAAGGTTGCCATGCATGGCTATTTACACATATTATTTTATCCCACCTTTTTTTTCCCTTCCAATAAAAGTCTACACGTAATACGCTGTGGCTAATATTTTATGGTTCAGTGGCTACTGTCTGTTTTTTAATGAAAAAGAGGAAACCTGATGAAACTTAGTTGGAAACTCACCTTGTTGCTGGTCACGGCCCTTTCTGTGCTTGCATTGCTTTCTGCCCTGGTAACCTATCCGCTGCTGCAGTCCTATGCCTTGAAAGACTTGGAGACATTCAGGGCGAATAAACTTGAGGCGACTAAACTCTCTTTGAAGAATCAGGTAGATGTTGCTGAAGGTGTGATATTGGCAACCCAGGAACTGGTCAAATCAGGTCAGTTAAGTGAAGCTGAGGCGAAGAATCGGGCGCTTGACCTGCTGTCCAAGCTTCGTTACGATAATGGGGTGGGCTATTTTTGGGTCAATGACACCTCTCTTCCAATTCCCTCCATGGTCATGCATCCGATCCAACCGGCCCTCAATGGGAAAAAAATGGATAACCCCATATACGATTGTGCTTTGGGTAAAGGCCAGAACCTTTTTCAGGCCTTTGTTGAGGTCTGCGCCAAAGATGGGCAGGGGTATGTTGATTATCTGTGGCCTAAACCGAATAAGGACGGCAAAAATGAGCCGCAACCCAAACTTTCGTTTGTCAAACAAATTGAGCCTTGGGGGTGGATCGTGGGGACAGGTGTCTATATTGATTCCATTGATACAGCTGTCGCTGTAAAAAAGGAGGCTTCCGCCCGTATCTTCAGAGAGGTTGTTACTAAAATATTGATCATGAATCTGGTCGTGCTTTTGGTTATTGCCGTCGCTGCGATTTTTTATGTCATACGGAATATCTGTAATCCTATCCTGCGACTTGTCCGCTTCGTTAAGGCTATTGCTGACGGCAACCTGGGCCAGCATCTGACAGAAAATCGAAACGACGAAATAGGTGAACTCGCGGAAGCTGCTCGTGAAATGCGTCGTCAACTCTATGAACTGGCTTCCAATATTGGCGACCATGCTGTGACGGTGCATGGTGCGGCAACGGACATTGCCGGCGCGGTGGAAAATCAGGTTGCCATTTCCTCGGAAATGTCTTCCTCTGTGGCCGAAATCACCTCGACCATGGAAGAATTGTCTGCTTCCTCCACACAAATCGCCGAACACTCCAAGTCGGTGGTGGATATCGCCAATCAGACATGGGAAAGCAGCAAGCGTGGTTCCGAGGCAATGCAGATGGTACTTGTTCGAATGGGAGATATCCGCACCGACAACCAGCATAGTCTGCAAGAGATCGTCGAGCTTGGTGCCAAGTCCAAGCAAATCAGCAAGGTAATGGAAATCATCAAGGTCATTGCCGACCAGACCAAGTTGATTGCCTTCAACGCCGCACTGGAGGCCTCAAGCGCCGGTGAAGCCGGTAAGCGCTTTAGTGTGGTTGCCAGTGAAATCCGCCGTCTTGCTGACAGCGTCACCGATTCCACCGGCGAGATCGAGGCCAAGATTCAGGAAATTCAGGATTCCATCAGTCGTCTGGTGATTACATCGGAAAAGGGCGGTTCTGTCATTGCCTCCGGCATGGAGGCCAGCACCTCGACGGCACACAGCCTTGATGACTTGGTCAATGCTGCCAGCCAAACGTCCAGTGCGGCCCAGCAGATTTCCCTCTCCACGCAACAGCAAAAAACAGCCAGTAACCAAGTGGTGGTTGCGTTGCGCGAGATTGTTACCGCCAGTTCCCATGCCGCACAGTCCATTGGCAGTATTTCTCAGATCAGTCATGATATGACCGCCATGTCTGCCGAACTGAGCAAAACGGTACAACAGTTCAAACTTGCCGATAAGCAAGACTAGGCTGCGTTCCTCCGGGGAATCCGACATGGGAAAAATCAGAGTAGTATTGGTCGATGACAGTAGCCTGATGCGAGGCCTGCTGCGTTCCTTCCTGGAAGACGACGAGGATATTGAGATTGTCGGAGAAGCGGCTAATGGCCGGGAAGCGGTCAAGCTGGCGCACGAGTTGAAGCCAAATTTGATGACCATGGATCTTGAAATGCCGGTGATGAACGGCATGCAGGCCATTGAGGAAATCATGACGACCAGGGCCGTGCCGATTCTGGTGGTGAGCAGTGTCGCTGATGCCCACAATGCCTACGAGGCGGTTGCTCGCGGGGCGCTGGAGGTGATTGGCAAACCGGAATACGATGCCAAGGCGGCCTCCGAATTCGTGGCCAAGGTGAAGATGTTGGCTGGCGTATCGGTTATTACCCACATGCGGTCGCGCCTGAAAGGTAAGGATGCCGTCTGTGCGTTACAACCTCTCGCCATGCAGCCACCCCTGCCGGTGTCACCTGATCATGTTTCCGTTGGTTATTCACGAATCTTTGCCATCGCCTCATCTATCGGGGGGCCACAGGCTCTGGCGCTGGTTCTGGCCCAGCTTCCCGCTGATTTTCCTTGCCCGATACTGGTTTCGCAGCATATCTCCGCCGGTTTTGCCGGCGGCATGGCCGACTGGCTGGCCAGTTTGTGCAAGCTGCGTGTGCGTCTGGCGGAGGAAGGTGATCTTATCCTGCCGGGGGTGGTTTATGTCTCGCCATCGGAAGCCAACCTTGTGGTTACGCCATCGCGCCGTATCGCCCTGCAGGAACAACTATCGGCGGCAATTTATCATCCCAGTTGCAATGCTCTGCTCAATGGTGTGGCCGAGGTCTACGGCTGCCAGAGTGTCGGCATCATCCTTACCGGCATGGGAAGCGATGGCGCCCAGGGAATTGCGAGTATCCGTAAGGCGGGCGGTGTCACGCTGGCTCAAGATGAAACCAGTTCGGTGATTTTTGGCATGAACAAGGTAGCCATTGATAGCGGGAGCGTGCAAAAGGTTCTGCCTGCCGGTGCAATCGCCCGGGAAATGATCGAGATTGCGTCTACCTTCAATGTTACGAATCAGCAATGACCATGGATCTGGAACCATTTAAAAAGCTGATAAAACAGCGCTGCGGCTTGATTCTCGAAGGCCTGGGTGAGGAAAAACTTGCGACGGTATTGGCGCAGCGCCTCATTGTTACGAAGTTCGGAAACAGTGCTGAATATTATTTCCATCTTCAAGAGAGCAGCGATGAGTTCCAGGATCTGGTCAATCTGCTCACCATCAACGAAACATATTTTTTTCGAGAAATTGAGCAGTTGCATCTGCTGACCGAGCGCCTGGTGCCGCGTCTGCTGATGCAACGCGAAGATAGTCAGCCCCTGCGGATCCTGAGCGCCGGTTGCTCATCCGGCGAAGAGCCTTTTTCTCTCGTCATGGCCTTGTGCGAGAAATATGGTGATGACGTGTCATCTCTTTTCTCCTTCATCGGGGGCGACATCGACACTCAGGCCCTGGCCAAGGCGCGCTCAGGGTGTTATAACGAGTTTTCGTTTCGTGGTGTGGCAACTGAGATCAAGGCACGCTATTTCGACCACGATGGCTGGGCCTATCGCCTCAAGGATAAGATCCGCAACCGGGTTGAATTCCTGGAAATGAATCTGTTCGCCGAGGAATTTCCAGCGGCGTTGCATGGTTGCGATATCATTTTTTTTCGCAACGTCTCGATTTATTTCGATACGCCGACGCGTCGGATCATTCAGCAGAATCTGGCCTCACTCTTGAAAAATACTGGCTATCTGGTGATCGGTACCGCTGAAACCATTGCCAATGATCTCGGCGTCCTTTCTTTGATCGAGGAAGACGGGTTGTTTTATTTTTCCAAGGGTCAGATTTCTGCTCCTGTTCCGGCAGGAGTACCGGTATTCGATTTTTCCAGGTATGTGCCGTCGACAGTGGCCGTGGCAGAGCAGAGTTATATTGCGGAGCTGCCTTCCGTGCAATGTAGCCCTCCTGTTGTCCCTTCCTTGCCGCCAGAGGAATGTGTGGCGCCGTTAGTAGAACCGTCCAATCCTTGCTTCAGCATTGAGGAGGTACAACAATACTGTTGCGAAAAGCGTTATGATGAGGCGATGGCTCTGATCGCCATGCTACTCGAACAAAAACCAGGAGAAGCATCCTTGCTACTGTTAAGGGCGCATATCCAGTTCAACCGCAAGGAATTTGAACAGGCAGAAGCCAGTGCCCGACAAGCGCTGGAAACCGATCCCTGGTCGATCGATGCCTTTGTTCTGCTCGGCCTTGCCGCCAAGTGGCGTGATCTTGTTAAGGAGGCTGTAAGCTGGTTCAAACAGGCGGTTTATGCCCGTCATGAATGCTGGCTGGCGCGATATTATCTGGCCGATCTGTACCGGGCTGGCGGCGAGTCTGATAAGGCCAGGCGCGAATATCGAGGGGTCTTGCAGTTACTGTCTCTAGAGGCTGTGCCGGACCACGGTATTAAAGTGCTGCCTTTGGCAGTCGTGCATTCTGAGTTGCGTTTCCTGTGTGAACACCAGCTTGGCAAATTGGGCGACCAACAACGTATAGCAAGGCGGAATTAACCCGGCATGGCACTTGATATCAAAAAATTTATTTCTCGCTTCGTTGAAGAAGCCCGCGAACATATCAAACGGCTGGGCGAAGGTCTGGACGCGATGAACCGCGATAGCGTTGATAGCGAAAACATCAATGCAATTTTCCGTTCGGCCCATACCATCAAGGGTTCGTCACGGATGCTTAAGCTGAGTGCCATCACAGAAACTGCTCACAAACTGGAAGATGTCCTCGGTGCCCTGCGCGACGGCAGCCTCAATTACAGACCGGAACTTGGCACCTTGTTGTACCGGGGCGTGGATGCCATCGCCGGGATGGTCGAATGCCTGGCAAAAAGTGGTGATGGTGCTGCTTTGCCACCTGTCGACGAGGCATTATGTGCCAGTCTGGCGCAAGCGGCGACAGGGGAGGTGTCAGCCGTAGTGATTCCACCGCCAAGCATAGACTTGGCAAGTGATGGAAGGCAATTGACTGCTGAGCCGACTTCTCCTCCCTTGGCCACACCTGCTCCGCCTGCTGCCACATCGGCGCCTCCGGCCCAGGCTAAGTTGAGCACGTCTGATACGGTACGGGTGCGTCTTGCCAAGCTCGACGAGCTGATCAAATTAATGGGCGAGGTGGTTTCCAGTCATGCTACCCTGCGCCAGCGTCTGCTTGACCTCCGCCTGCTCGAGAGCGATGCCTCGCCGCAACACTGGGAGCAGCATCGGGCGCGATTGCATCATTTTGGACAGACCCTGCGCGATGACGTGCAGAATCAGGAATTGTTGATGGATGAGCTGCATGACAAGGCATTAATCATGCGCATGCTGCCGCTCGCCATGGTCTTCGATTCGGCCGGACGCGTGGTGCGCGATCTGGCGCATTCCGTCGGTAAAGAAGTGGAGTGTGCGGTGAGCGGTGCAGAGATTGAGCTCGACCGGCAAATGATCGACAAACTCAGTGATCCCATCGTCCATTTGTTGCGCAATGCCATCGACCACGGTCTGGAAACGTCTGCTGTGCGCCTGGCTGCCGGCAAGTCTTCGCAAGGACACGTCACCCTCTCGGCACGCCAGGACGGTGGGTGGGTGGTAATCGAGGTGGCTGATGATGGCGGTGGTGTGCCGGTTGAAGTTATCCGTGAAAAGGCAGTGCGCAAGGGATTTATCAGTGCCGAACAGGCGGCCGGCCTGAGCGATCAGGCAGTGGTCGATTTGATATTCCGGCCCGGCTTCAGCACCAGCGCCATCATCACCGATATCTCCGGACGTGGCGTCGGTATGGATGTGGTCAAACAGAACATCGTTGATGATCTGCAAGGCGAGGTGACGGTCGAAACCCGCTTGGGAGTGGGCACCACCTTCGCCCTGCGTCTACCGTTGTCGCTGGCAGTAATGCGTGTGTTGCTGGTTGAGGTCAATGGCCTGCCTTTTGGGTTCACTGCCCAATATGTGGATGAATTGATTCGGGTGCCGCATGAAGAAATGCTCACTGTTGTGGAGCGTAACGCGGTAATTATCCGTAATGAATTTGTGCCGGTTGTGCTGTTGGCTGATCTGCTCCATGCTCCAAAACGTCTGGTGAAAACTACCCGTTCTCAGGCAGGAACATTTGATCATGGCATGTTGCTGGTGGTGGTGCGGGTACGTAACGAAAAACTGGCGCTGGCAGTGGATGATCTGCTCGACGAGCGCGACATGGTGATCAAACCGCTGCCTGAGCATATGCGACGGCTGACCATGGTTTCCGGCATGGTTATTACCGGCAGGAACGAATTGGTAAGTGTGCTGCATGCGCCGGCGTTGCTGGAACTGGCGCGCCAGATGCGGGGTCAGGCCTCGCGTACGGAGGCTGCCTCTCATGCAAATGCAGGGGGAGCTGCATACAGGATTCTGGTGGTGGATGACTCGTTCAATACGCGGGAGATCGAAAAGGATGTCCTCGAGGCATGGGGCTATCACGTCACCCTTGCCGAGGACGGTATGGATGGCCTGCAGCAGGCCCGCGCCGGAACATTCGACGCTGTTCTCACCGATGTGGAGATGCCCACTATGGATGGTTTTACCCTGACCTCAATGCTGCGCCAGGAGGAAAAATACCGCGACACACCCATCGTCATTATTACTTCGCGGGAAAAGGAAGAAGACAAACGGCGGGGCATTGAGGTGGGTGCCGATGCCTATATTGTCAAGGGTGATTTTGATCAAAGCAGTCTGGTGGATACCCTGCGAAGTTTGCTTGGATAAAAAATTGTGAGCCATCGGGTGAGCATGTTCAGCCCGACGGAAAAAATAGTGGAGGTAAACATAATGCATGTCCTGGTAGTAGATGATGATCCTTTCTCGAGGGAGATGACCGTAGCTGTACTGGAAGATCAGGGGTACAATTGTCAGTTGGCCGAAAACGGTATGGAGGCAATGGAAATACTGGCGGGCAAGAGCAGCTGCGATCTGGTGATCAGCGATATGAACATGCCCCTGATAAGCGGTATCGATTTGTTCCGGGAACTGCGCAGCCAAGGGGTTACCTTACCCTTCATTCTCCTCACCGGCGATGATCCGGAGGGCCTGCAGGCACAGGAACCGAAACTTGATGCCTGTCTGTTCAAGGACTTCAGTCTGGAAGAAATACTGCCTCAGGTGATAAACGAAGTCCTGTCCCGATGCTGAAACGACATGAGTATTATATCCATGAATGAACAACGCCCCTCCTTAAGCAGCAAGATAGCCCGACTGCGTGAGCAGTTCATTGAACAAATGCCCGGGCGCGTGGAAGAGGCGCTGCATTATCTTACCATTTTGCGTCATGATCCGAACCAGAGGGATACGGCGGCGAACCTGCATCGTTTTCTCCACAGTATCAAGGGTACAGGTAATTCCTTTGGTTTCGAGGAACTCGGTGCCATCGCGGCGAGCGGGGAACATCTGGCGGCTCGCTTGCTGGAATTGCCTCTCAATGTTTCAGCATCCTTCTGGGACGAACTGGCCGAGGTCTTGGCCCGAATTGTCCTGAACAC
This sequence comes from Desulfocapsaceae bacterium, assembly GCA_028697885.1. GTDB lineage: Bacteria > Desulfobacterota > Desulfobulbia > Desulfobulbales > Desulfocapsaceae > UBA2270. The sequence goes on along the minus strand of JAQVER010000025.1, from coordinate 10,244 downwards.
TGAGACATTACGCCAGCAAAGCGCCTCGTCATCTCAGGAACATGATGTCCCGCGCTTTGAATTGGCTCCCCTCGACGACAGTGAGGGTGGCGGAGGCAGGCTGATCTATATTTGCGACGACGATCCCCTGCAGGTGGAACAGTTGGCTACGCAACTGCAATGTTTCGGCTACCATCCGGTTACTTTCAACGATCCCGCTGAACTGCGTATGGCGATGACGGAGAAGCGGCCGTCGCTTGTCATCATGGACATCTTCTTCCCGAACGGAGTCAACGGCACGGATGTCCTTGCCCTCATCGAACGTGAAATGGATCATCCGGTGCCGGTCATATACATCTCCGCCTGCAATGATTTTAAGGCACGGCTGAACGCCGTCCAGGCCGGTGGCCAAGCCTATTTCCACAAACCCGTCAACGCCCTGGATATGGTAACGACCATTGATGAACTGACCGTACAGAAGAAGCCCGAGCCTTGCCGAATACTGGTGGTGGATGATGAGCCGGTCATTGCCGCTTACCACAGCCTGATCCTCCAGGAGGCGCACATGATTACCTTTCAGGTGCACAAGCCGGAGCGGGTACTCGAAGTTCTCCATCTGTTTCGTCCTGATCTGGTGCTGATGGATATGTACATGCCAGGATGTAACGGTCGTGACTTGGCTAAACTGGTGCGCCAAGTGCCGGACTATTTCGGTCTTCCCATCGTCTTCCTGTCGAGTGAAACCGACAAGCGCAAGCAGTTTTCCGCCATGCGGGTAGGTGCCGAAGGCTTTCTCACCAAGCCGATCCAGCCGGAGGACCTGGTTGCCGCTGTGGCCATTCGTGCCGAGCGCATGCGGGCACTGCGCATGCTGATGGCGCGCGATAGTCTGACCGGCCTGTTTAACCACTCCACGACCACCCAGATGCTTGAGAGCGCCATTGCCAATGCCGGCCGCCAGCAAGCGAGCCTGTGCTTTGCCATGATTGATGTTGACCGTTTCAAGGCGGTGAACGACACTCATGGCCACCCGGTTGGTGACCAGGTTTTACTGGCTCTGGCGCGCGTCCTGCAACAGCGCTTACGTAACTCTGACATCGTCGGGCGCTATGGGGGCGAGGAATTCGCGGTGATCCTGCAGGGCATTAAGCTGGAGGTTGCTGCCCAGATCATTGATCAGTTGCGTGAGGACTTTGCCAAGATACGTTTTCATGCGGGCGAGGTTGAGTTTTCCTGCACCTTCAGTGGAGGTGTTGCCGCCTTTCCGCAATGCAAGGACATGAAGTCCCTGCGCGAATCGGCTGACCGTGCCTTGTACCAAGCCAAAGATGGGGGACGAAATCGTGTGGTCGCCAATAATGAATAGGCCGATTTTGGAGGACAGCAGATGAATAAGCAAGAGATGACACTTGACCAGGTCCTGAGCCAGCGACGCGAAGCCAAACGTGAAATTGTCAATGTGGATGAACCGACGGCAAAGCTGGTTATCTTTGAGCTGCAAGGCGATTGGTTTGCCTTCCAAGGTGAAAAAATCAGAGAAATTTTGTCCCAGGTTGATGTCTTTTTTGTGCCCGGTTGCCCGACATCACTGGAAGGTGTCATCAATGTTCGTGGTGACATCGAGTCAGTGATCAGTCTGCATGAATTGTTGCAGTTGCCCGAATCTGTGGATATGTCATCTTCTTCATACCTGCTTGGGTCCGGAGCCGGTATGAGCAGCACCATTCGTGTCGATAAGGTGGTTGATGTGGTGGATGTGCTTTTGAGCAATATCCACAAGCCGCCAACTACTCTGCCGGAGCATCTGCGCGCGATTGTTTCAGGTATTTTGCAGTTTAAAGAAAAAACTGTGACCGCGCTCGATCTGGATCGTATCTTCGCCGATTACAGTCACGGACTGGGATGAGCGAGGTGCTGGGCAATCTCGGCCATGTATTATCTCCAGCGTTCAGCACCACGCTGGAGGTAGTGACTTTTTGTGTCGGCGGGCAGCGTTGTGCTCTGGAAGCACGGCAAGTGCGGGCCTTACAGCCGCTCACCGATGAAAACAGCGGGACGTATCCGGCGATCGGCTCTTTGCTGGGGCTGCCGGAACCAAACAAAGCATGCTTGCACCGCCAGATTGTGACCATCCGCCTACCCGAATCGGAGGTCGAACTTTCTGTTGCCGCGCCGGTGGAGTTGCATGAACTTGCTGTTGACCTCATCCAGCCGCTGCCCGATATGGTTGCCGCGCGAACCCAATTACGGGGACTTCGTGCCCTGGTGATGGAGACGGATGGGGTAACCCTGATTTTCGATCTGCGAAATCTCTTGAGTGAAGTTATTACATCCTGATTTAAACGTGTTATGGAGAAAAATTTTGGGTGTTTACATATGTAACTGTAAAATATTCTTGTTTTTTTTAGGGGGTGCAAGATGAATAAGAAAACCGTCCTCTTGTGGTTATGTCTGTTGTTGCTTCCTGTGAATCTGTCTCTTCTACTGGGGGGCTGCAAATCCCAGCCCCATGAACCCATTAAAATAGGGCTTTCTATTAACCTGAGTGGACGGGGGGGAGAGGCTGGTGAACATATCAGAAACGGCGCCCTGCTGGCGGTGGATGAGATCAACGCTCAGGGCGGCATCCAAGGCCGCCCGCTCATGCTACTGGTCCGCGATGATGAAAACAGCGATGCCGGCATCGAAAAAGCGGACAGCTCTCTGCTGGCTGAGAAGGTCGTCGCCATTATTGGTCACAGCCTTTCGGCGAATACAGTCAAGGCCTATCCCTTAGTCACTTCCCACGATACGGTGTTGATTTCCGCCTATACCGCCACTACCAAGCTTTCGGGCAAGGATGACTTTTTTTTCAGAACGGCCATTGATTGTAATCTCTATGGGATAAAGACGGCGGCCCTGCTTAAGGCACAAGGCATAGCTTCGGTTTCCGTTCTCATGGACATGGGTAATGCCGATTTTGTTGAGGACTATATGGCGCAGTTGAAGAAGTATTATCAGGGGTCTTTGAACTCTGTGCAGTTCATGTCCTGTGAAAATGCTGACTGGCAACAGTTGACCAGCGATCTACTTGCTTCGCATCCCGAGGCTGTGCTTCTGCTCACCGAGTCGAGCATGACCGCGGTTGCTGCCCAGAAGCTCCGCAATCTTAATTTCACTGGTCCTCTCATTGCTACCACCTGGGCTCAGTCACCCGAGTTGCTCAGGATCGGCGGTCCGGCTATGGAAGGGCTTTCCATGGTGAGTTTTGTTAACCCGGACAATAAACGTCCGGAGTATCTAAAGTTTTCTAAGGAGTTAAAGGAAGAATTCCACAAGGCGGCTACGGCCCGTGCGGATCGCGCCTATGAAATGGTCTATATTCTTGCCGATGCCCTCAAACGATGCACAAATATCAATGGAAAGTCGCTCAAGGCTGCCCTGTTACAAGGGGAATATGAATCGGTTATGGGGCCTGTCAAGTTTGACAGCTTCGGCGATGTTATGAGACCTGTATATGACATTGTGGTCAAGGACGGACGGTTTGTCAATAATGGTGAAATCGAGTGAAGACAGGCCGCTCCCTGCGTCATCACCTCCGGATTCTCCTGTTTCTGGTAGCCATTGTTTCCTTTGTCTTCTCTGCGGTAATTGTAGGCTGGCTTCAGTATCAGGCAGACATCAATGAATATGCCAAGGTGATGCACGCTCAGATCAAGGTCATCAAATCGCTGATCCCGGTTAAGCTCCTCCAATATAATAGCTCGCTGCTGCAGTTGATTAAAACCCTGCCGTACGGTAATGACCAGATGATACTGGCTATTCTTCGGGAGCGAATGCGTTTCTCTGATCCCCTGGATATCTACTACGTGCTGGACAGGAAGGGAGAAGTTGTGCAGATCTCCGAAAAATTCAATAACTATCTGGGGTTTAATCCGTCTCATATGGTGCATGTGCAGGAGGCCAGGAAGGTATCCCAGGTTTTTCAGTCTGTCTTTTCAAAACGCTCGGTGGTCGCCTTGCAATATCCGTTGAAGAACGGGCTGCTCATGATCTATGAACGGGATGTGGAGAACCTCGTTCCCCTGCTGAAAAATCTGGAAAAAGGGAATGCTTTTCCAGAGCAGTCTTTTTTTATCTTGAGCACCGAAGGAGTTGTCGTCTACCATCCCGATCAATCACTGGTGGCTACCCGTTACAATTTGGCCTTTGATCTGAAAAACATGTCCGCCCCTGATAAATCTGGTCTCCAGTCTTACCTCTATCACCAGCAAAAGTATTACGCCTTGCGGGAACAACTGGATATGCCGAAGGGCTGGACGGTCTATCTGCAGTTGCCATCCCAAATGCTCACCACGGCCATTATTACCAGCATTGCCTGGCAGCTTGCTGAGATGTTAGTCTTTTTTATAGTTATTACCTTGTTGTTGCAGTATGTCCTCAATCGTTTTTTTTCCGTGCCGGTGAGGAACATTGTTGACTCCCTGGCAGCATACGAACCGGGGGGCAAGGAACCGGTTATTGCCGACAGTCAAGGCTCTGTGGTGGATGAGTTTTCCCAGATCGCCGCAGCCATTAATGCAATGGCCTTTGCCGTCAATGAAGTAAATACCCATTTGAGGAGCAGTGAAGAGCAGATCCGGTTGCTGCTTAACTCTACGGCCGAGGCGATATACGGCCTTGATCTTGAAGGTCGATGTACCTTCTGTAATGATTCATTCCTCCGTATCATGGGATTCAAGGATAAGGCAGAACTTATCGGCATAAATATTCACGAGCTTATCCATCATTCAAAGAGTGATGGCTCACAATGCGCTGCTGCCCTCTGCATAGCGCATGATGGCTATCGACTGGGGCGGGAAGTCCATTCGGATAACGAGTTGTTCTGGCGGGCAGATGGCAGCAGCTTTCCAGTCGAATGCTGGTCCTATCCCATCCGCCAACACGGAGAAGTCACTGGGGCAGTGGTCACCTTCCTGAATATTTCGGAACGCAAGCAGGCGGAGGGGGAAAGGAATTCCGCCATCGAGCGCTTCAGTACCGTGGTCAACAGTCTTGATGCCTTGGTCTACGTAGCGGACATGGAGAACTATGAGCTACTGTTTATTAATCAGTATGGTCGGGAGGCTTGGGGTGATATCGTGGGTAAGGTCTGCTGGCAGACCCTGCAGTCTGGTCAAGCCGGTCCCTGTAAATTCTGTACGAATCCTCGGCTTCTGGATGGTGCCGGCAAATCGACAGGTACTTACCTTTGGGAATTCCAGAATACCGTTACTGGCAGGTGGTATGAATGCCGTGATCAGGCCATCCCCTGGACCGACGGGCGACTGGTGCGGATGGAAATCGCCCTCGACATAACCCCTCGCAAGGAAGCGCTGAATGCCCTGGCTGCAGAAAAGGAACGGCTGGCTGTTACCCTGCGCAGCATTGGCGACGGGGTCATCACTACCAATATTGAGGGGAGAATTGTTCTGATCAATGCCGTGGCCGAACGGCTTACCGGTTGGACGCAGAGAGAGGCCGAGGGAAGACCGCTTACTGAGGTCTTTACCATTATCAATGAGAAGACCCGGCAGCCCTGTGAAAACCCGGTGGATAAGGTTTTAGCCTCCGGGCAGATTGTCGGTCTGGCCAACCATACCGTTCTTATCGCCAGAGATGGACGGGAACGAAACATTGCAGACAGTGGGGCGCCGATTCGTGATCAGGAGAGCCGCACTGTCGGGGTTGTTCTGGTCTTCCGGGATGTTACTGAAGAGGCCCGCACGGAGGAGGAGCGATTGAAGATCAAAAAGCTGGAGTCGGTAGGGATTTTGGCTGGCGGAATAGCCCATGACTTCAACAATATCCTGTCCTCCATCATGGGTAATCTCAGCCTGGCCCAATTGGACAACCATCTGGAAGAGGAGACCCGACAACTTTTGCGAACCGCAGAAAAGGCCTCTCTCAGGGCTCGGGATCTCACCCAGCAGTTGCTTACCTTTTCCAAGGGCGGAGAGCCTGTGAAGGAAACAGCCTCTATCGGTGAGATCATCAGAGAGTCTGCTGAATTTGTGCTGCATGGCAGTTCGGTAGCATGCCGATATATCATTCCTGAAGACCTGTGGCTGGTGGATATTGATAAGGGTCAGATCGGTCAGGTTATCCATAATATTATTCTTAATGCCATATATGCTATGCCGGAAGGGGGGAACATCGAGGTCCGCTGTGAGAATGTTGATGGCCATTCCGAGAAGAAAGCCTTTCTGCCTGATACGGGGAGGGCTGTTGGAATCATTATCAGCGATACGGGCATTGGAATCCCGGAAGACGTGCTTGAAAAGATCTTTGATCCATACTTTACCACTAAAAAGGAGGGAAGCGGCCTGGGGCTTGCCATTACTCATTCCATCATCAGTAAGCACGGCGGGCATATCTCGGCGCAGTCAACACCGGGGCAGGGAACAACCTTTACTATTCTGCTTCCAGTCTCATCCTCTTCGGAGGAACGGAGCGTGGTCAGTGGTGTCGATGTTATTGCTGCAGTAAAGGGTGGTAATGCCAGGATCATGATCATGGATGACGAAGAAATAGTTCGGACGGTGATCAGCTCCATGTTAACCCATCTGGGGTATGAGGTGGTGGAGGCCAGGGATGGTAAGGAGGCGATCTCTTTATACCGAAGCTATCGTGATGAGAATAGACCGATCAATTTTGTGATCATGGACCTGACTATCCCCGGTGGTATGGGCGGCAAGGAGGCGGTGCAGGAGATCCTGGCCTTGGATCCGGCGGCCAAGGTAATTGTTTCCAGTGGCTATTCCAATGACCCGATCATGGCAAATTGTCGCCAGTATGGTTTCTTGGCCGCAGTGGCTAAACCATTTCAGATGGAGGATATTGTGAAGGCGCTGCAACAGCTGTTATCTTCTTCAGAGGCCCAAGTAGGCGAAAAAGGGTTGTAGAATTTTTTCAAAATTCCGATCTGTTTGGACTACTCCTCAACAGAACAGAAGGCTGCCCTCATGAACTCCCGGTTTAAACGAGCAATATTGCTGATGGAGATCCCTTTCGGACAAGCCTTTTCACAATACTTTTCATTTCCGCAGTTACCAAATCCCAGTTCATCCATTTTTTTCACCATGGCCAGGGCTCTTTTGCTTCGTTCCGGTTGTCCTTGAGGCAGCAGGGCGAGATGGGATATCTTGGCCCCGACAAAGAGCATGGCTGAAGCATTGGGGCAGGCTGCCACGCAGGCCCCGCAACCGATGCATTCAGCGGCATCGAGTGCCTGTTCTGCCGTGAAGGTCGGTATTGGGATGGCATTGGCGTCAGGGGTGCCGCCGGTATTGACGGAGACATAGCCGCCCTCGGCAATGATGGCGTCAAAGGCGCTGCGATCGACGATGAGGTCCTTGACAAGTTTAAAGGCCCGGGAGCGAAAGGGTTCGATGACCAGGGTGTCGCCGTCCTGAAAGTGACGCATGTGCAGCTGGCAGAGCGTGGTTTTTTTCTCCGGACCATGGGGCGTGCCGTTGATCACCGAGCCGCACATCCCGCAGATGCCTTCCCGACAATCATGGTCAAAGGCCACTGGCTCCTCGCCGCTGAGGATGAGCCGCTCGTTCAAGACATCAAGCATCTCGAGAAAGGACATGGCGGTGGTGATCGGACCTGATTCGTATGTCTTGAACGACCCTTTGGACTCCGGTCCGGTCTGCCGCCAGATTTTGAGGGTCAGGTGAATGATTGTCACGTGTAACTCCTTTGACTGAGCTGGATGTTTTCAAAAACCAGATGCTCCTTGTGCAGTTTGGGTGTCTGACCTTCACCTTGGTATTGCCATGCCGAGACATATGAGTACTTGTCGTCCATGCGTTTGGCCTCATGTTCTCCGGTCTGGCTTTCTTCACGAAAATGACAACCGCATGATTCCTGCCTGGACAGCGCATCAAGGATCATAATTTCGGCAAATTCAATGAAATCAGCCACTCGCCCGGCCCTTTCCAGGGTCTGATTCAGATCCGCACCGCTGCCGGTTACTTTCAAATCCTGCCAGAATTTTTCCTTGAGATCAGGAAGACGGCCAAGTGCCAGTTTGAGACCGGCCTCGTTGCGGGCCATGCCGCAGTAGTCCCAAAGCAGCAGCCCAAGTTCCCGGTGGAAGTCGTCAGGCGTTCGCTTGCCGTTAATTGAAAGAAGACGCTGAATGCGGCCTTTTGTTGTGTCCATGGCCTCGGTGAAGGCAGGATGGCTGGTGGTAATCGGTGGCAGAGAAGATTCGGCAAAATGAGAACTGATGGTGGCGGGCAGAACGAAATAGCCATCGGCCAGACCCTGCATGAGGGCGCTGGCCCCCAGGCGATTGGCGCCATGATCGGAGAAATTTGCCTCTCCCAGAACAAAAAGTCCGGGCACCGTGCTCATCAGATGATAATCGACCCAGAGTCCTCCCATGGTGTAGTGAACCGCGGGATAGATGGTCATGGGCTCTTTTACCGGATCCTGGCCGGTGATTTTTTCATACATGTCGAAGAGATTGCCATACTTCCGGCGGATGGCTACCTCGCCAAGACGGTTGATGGCCTCGCTGAAATCGAGATAGACAGCAAGCCCCGTGTCACCAACGCCTTTGCCTTGGTCGCATTGTTCCTTGGCGTTTCTGGAGGCGACATCTCTGGGCACCAGATTGCCGAAACTGGGATATTTCTTTTCCAGGTAATAGTCCCGTTCCGCTTCCGGGATCTCGGCCGGTGGACGTTTGTCTCCGGTGCGGGTCGGTACCCAGACCCGGCCGTCGTTGCGCAGGCTCTCGCTCATCAGGGTCAGTTTCGACTGATAGGTGCCGTGCACGGGGATACAGGTCGGGTGGATCTGGACAAAACAGGGGTTGGCGAAGGCCGCTCCCCGCTTATAGGCTCGCCAGGTGGCGGTGACATTGGAGGCCATGGCATTGGTGGAAAGGTAATAGGCGTTGCCGTAGCCGCCGGTGGCCAGCACCACCGCATCGGCGGCGTAGGATTCAATGGCCCCGGTAATCAGGTTCCGGGTGACGATCCCCCGGGCCTGACCATTGATGACCACCAGGTCCATCATCTCGGAGCGGGGGTGGAGAGTTACCTTGCCGGCCTTGACCTGGCGCATCATGGCACTGTAGGCACCGAGCAGGAGTTGCTGGCCGGTCTGGCCCCGGGCATAAAAGGTGCGTGAGACCTGGGCACCCCCAAAGGAACGGTTAGCCAGCAGGCCGCCGTATTCCCGGGCAAAAGGCACGCCTTGGGCCACACACTGATCGATGATCTGGTTGCTGATCTGGGCCAGACGGTAGACATTGGCCTCCCTCGCCCGGAAATCTCCGCCCTTGATAGTGTCGTAAAAGAGCCGCCAGATACTGTCGCCGTCGTTCTGGTAGTTTTTAGCGGCATTGATCCCGCCTTGGGCGGCGATGCTGTGCCCGCGTCGAGGGCTGTCCTGGATGCAGAAGGTATTGACGTTATAACCGAGTTCGCCCAGTGTTGCTGAGGCCGAAGCTCCGGCCAGACCGGCACCGACGACGATGATCTCAAATTTGCGTTTGTTGGCTGGGTTGATCAGCTTGGTCTCGAAACGGAAACGGTCCCATTTTTCAGTCAAGGGCCCTGATGGTATACGGTGATTGAGTTGCATAATGTCCTTTGGGCGATAAGTGAGCGTCTCAGTCCGTCTGCAGCGGCGCTTGCTTCATTGGAGAAAAGAATCAGTCGTCACAATCAGAAGGGGGATCAAAATAAAAGTCATACCGATAAGGATAGCCATTGCCATTCCTCCGCGTTGCAGAAATGTATTGTATTTCGGGTGATTGATTCCCAGAGTCTGAAAAATACTCCAGAATCCGTGACTGGCATGCAGGGTCAGTCCGCTCAGTGAAAACAGATAGAAGAAGGCAATGAACGGATCGTTCAGGGTGGTTCTGACCAATTCGGCGGTGGAGACCGTCTTGGTGGAAAAATGGAAGTTCAGGAGATGTACCAGAAGGAATAGCAGGATCAGTATCCCGGTATACGGCATGGTGGAGGCGCTCCAATTTCGCTTATTCTCAGGGACGGCATAACGGTTTGGTCGGGCTGAGAGGTTTTCAAGAAAGAGAGTGACTCCGGTCACGATATGGGTCAGGAAGAGAAGAAACAGGAGGATCTCAAGGCGATAAAGAAGCAAACCGAGAGAATGGAGATGACCGGCATAGGAGTTATATGCCTCTTTGCCCCAGAAAGAGATGGAATTACCGGCGAGATGGGCAAGGAGGAAAAAAGAGAGGCCGGCTCCGGATA
>JAQVER010000174.1 GCA_028697885.1 Desulfocapsaceae bacterium | reverse complement strand
AGGTTCAAAGAGAATTAGGCCGCTCTGCCTATCCGACAAGGCTGTCAACTAGGCAGAACAACATAAGGATCCGTAACGAAACGACTGCAATCCCTTCAATATTTCGTGACGGCTCCTAAACAAAGATGTCAGGGGTAATAGCAGCAAGGCGCTGAGCGTCATCCTCATCCAGGAGGCGCTCAGCCATATAATAAGGGATCTGCTGAGCAATGAGGAGCCCGAAGGTCTCTTTGAACAGGTCCTCAAGCAGAGTGTGCGCCTTCCTGTTGGTGGTGAAAAAAAGCAGGGTCGAGTCCGACAGGTTCCAGCACAGGTCATACACTGCGGGGACCGGTGCTGCTTTTTTCATCAACTCGCTCTGGATCCGCTCTCTGATCTCTATCTTCATAGTGCGGCCGATCTTCGGGATCTGTTTCTCCTTTTTGATCCGCTCCTCTTCCTTCTGGGCAAATTTTTTCAGGATGGCCGGGGCCACCTTGCGTTCATCGATGCGCAGGGACAGAGTGACATAGTCGCCGCTGGCATAGGAGGCGAACTTGAAATCGGAATCAAACATATTTTGAACGGAGACCCAGCCGATGGAAAATTCGTCATAGGTATCATCAATATCCTTGAAAGAAAATGCCGTGATCCGTTCCGCAGCAAAATCCCAGAAATTCTCAGGAATATCGCCTTCCACGCTGAAGCGGACAAAACTTGCCGAACCATTGAGAAACCCCATAGTTAAAACGCTGCTCCCAGACCTGAATAGACAGGACAAATGACTGAAGAAGACTACTTGTCGTTGAAATAGAATTGTCGCATTGCAGGGTCGAGACCGACGGGCAATAGGAACCGTATCCGACCCTGACGACATCAATATACATCATTCATTTCCCATGGTCACAACAAAAATTGCCGAATGGCCTTTATCTCTTTCTGCGAACCAAGAGCAAGCGGTTCTGTTGTCGGTTCTATTTTGATTGTGTGAAATTTCCTTGACTTACAGCAATTTGGATGATAGATGGATGCAGATTATCTGCAGATATGTGTTTTTCTATTGACAGTAAGAGATCGATTTTGTATAAAGCCTTCCTTTACGGGTCGTTAACTCAGTTGGTAGAGTATCTGACTTTTAATCAGAGAGTCGCGCGTTCAAGTCGCGCACGACCCACCATTTTTCATACTGGTCCCCATCGTCTAGTCAGGTCCAGGACATCGGCCTTTCACGCCGACAACACCGGTTCAAATCCGGTTGGGGACGCCATATAATCTTAAAAAGGGGCATTCAGATTTATTCTGGATGCCCCTTTTTTCGTCTTTGATTTCTGCTTTTTATCTTCATTATAGGCACCTTGAAAAGTCATCGTCGCTTGAGTCACTTCTCCTGCGCGGGGGCGTGGATTGAAACCTTGTCTATTTAGTCACATTAGCATTGATAAAAAGCCGTCTTTTGCACAGAAGCATGGATGCAATATGTTATCAATCTCTGGTATGCAGCAAGGTTGCTGGATAGGGTTGGCTTTCGGACCTTTTACGTTAAGGTAAATCATATTGAATGAAGTAATCCGCAGTAAAATAGATAACATGAAGGGGTTGGTATTCTGTTTCATATTGAGAGGTTGGTTCCTCTTTTTTGGAAAACAGAAGATTTTCCTTTCTGTCGATATCGGGAAAATCCCGATGTCAGTGTCTCGTTGAATGAGTATGATTGATGAAAGTGATAATTCTTTTTTATTTGAAATGCGGGTACGGTTTAAGGTATGTTAAATCTCTTTGATTGTTAAGTTTGCCCGTAAGGCGGACATTTAATTTGGATCGCATTGTATTTTAGGATAAGTAACCTGTCTTTCTGGATCGTGATACCTTTTTTAATAAGAGTATAGAGGAGAATCAAATGAGTGATGATGATGATAAGATTACCAGTCTATTGAGTGAAGGTCGTGTCTTTGAGCCCCCGCAGGAAGGACGCGATACCGCCCATGTGGGAAGCATGGAGGCCTATAAGGCTGCATATAAGCGTTCCATGGATGATCCTGAAGGTTTCTGGGCGGAGCGTGCTGAAGAGCTGGTTACCTGGGACAAGAAATGGGACAAGGTCTTGGAGTATGATTACAGCAAGCCCGAGATCAAATGGTTTCAGGGCGGCAAGCTGAATATGTCCTATAACTGTCTGGATCGTCATCTGACGAACGGACGGCGTAACAAGGCGGCCATTATCTGGCAGGGTGAACCGGAAGAGGATGTGCGGGTTTATACTTATCAGATGCTCCATACCGAAGTCTGCCGTATGGCCAATGTTCTCAGGAAAAAAGGCGTGAAGAAGGGCGACCGGGTGGCTATCTATCTGCCCATGATTCCGGAGCTGGCGATCTCTTTATTGGCTTGTGCCCGCATTGGCGCCACGCATTCCGTGGTCTTTGCCGGTTTTTCCTCGATTGCCCTCAAGAGCCGGGTGCAGGATTGTGAGGCCAAGGTGCTGATAACCGCCGATGCTGTGCTGCGTGCTGGCAAAACTATACCTCTGAAACCAAATGCGGACGCGGCGGTTGAGGAATGTGACACTGTCAAGGATGTTATTGTGGTT